>DATMXV010000350.1:0-6820 GCA_035561335.1 Desulfitobacteriaceae bacterium | reverse complement strand
TTATAGGGCTTGAAACATAAAATAAGCTGCAAAGAAATCACCGTTCTTTGCAGCTCATTTTTCCCAGTTATTTATAACTCCTCAAACCCCGGTTGAGCCAAATCCTCCTTCTCCGCGCAGGGTCTCATCTATCTTTTCCACTACTTCAAATTCCGCGGTCATGACCGGTAAAAATAACATTTGCGCAATCCGGTCACCATGTCGGATTGTAAACGGTTCCTGACCATTATTGGAAATCAAAACCTGGATTTCACCCCGGTAATCAGAATCAATAACCCCTACGCCGTTAGTTAAAGCAACTCCATGCTTTGCTGCTAAACCACTTCTGGCAAAAAGCAGGGCTACGACCTTTGGATCAGGTAGTTGCATTGCCCAACCCGTAGGTACTTTAACAGTATTGCCTGGAGGGACAACAATTTCACGTTCAAGATTAGCCCGTAAATCAATCCCCGCTGAACCAGGTGTTTCATATTTGGGTATAGTAATTTGATCCGTTCCGGAAATATTTTTTAATTTTATCTTGATCTTTTCCAAATTGACTCCTCCTCAAATAATAAAGAAGACAGCTGCCCCTGCCTCTTTCTTTTCTTTCTTTAATTTTACTACATAAATCTTATATTCCGCGCCTGTAAATCATTAATGCCAAGTAAGTCATTTAGCGGAATTACCCCGTTCTATGGCATAACCGTTCGGTCGATTAAGCGTTAAGCACGACAACGGTTCACTTGCAGAAATACCTTAACTCCAACGCCAGGAGTAAAACGATATGGCGTCAATCCCCCACAGTATAATCGCAATCTACTTTCCCGTGTTTCCCGTCCCCACTGTAAATTATTATTGACGAGTGAGACATTTAGCGGAATTTGCGTAAATGAACGCAGACGATTAAGCGTTAAGCACGCCAATGGTTCACTTGCAGAATAGCTCTTAGGTTTTGGCGTGTAGCTTAATTGTCAAGTGAATAGCAAATGCAGTGCATGCGAACTGGCAATAATGATTTGCTTAACTCCAATTTGACCTTTTAACCAAATCAGTTATTTTCACTTCATACCCACTCGGCCCCAGCATTGTTAAACTAACCCTATCTTCCTGCCAAAGCCTGTTAACGACCCGATTAACGTCTTCCAGGGTGACTTTTTCTAATTTTTTTACAACTTCTTCCGGGGTTAATACTTTGTCATAGCATAATTCTGTTTTTCCAAGGCGGCTCATACGACTGCTTACTGATTCCAAACCCAAATACAGGCCACCCTTGATTTGCGCTTTCGTCCGTTCTAATTCCCGGACAGTAATCCCTGCTGTCTTGAGTTTTCCGATTTCCTTTACGATACATTCAAGTACTTCCCGGGTATTGTTTGGACTGGTTCCTGCATAAATAGCAAAAAGCCCGGCATCAACATAGGTTGAATGATATGAATAAATTGAATAGACCAATCCCCTTTGTTCCCTGATTTCCTGAAAAAGCCGTGAACTTAAACCCCCGCCTAAAACATTATTAATAATATGCATCGGATAGATATCTTCATCATTTTGCCCAAGACCCGGAACTCCCACCACAAGGTTCATTTGTTCAGTTTCTTTTATAACGTAGTGTTCAATAGTTTGTCCCTCAGGTGTTTCCTCCAGAATACGACGTTGTCCCCGCTTAAAATCCTTAAATATCGGGGTAAGCTTTTGAACTACCTCTGCATTATTGATTTTACCGGCAAGGGCAATTACTACATTATCCGGAGCATAGTGATGTTCCATATAATGTAAGATTTTTTCCCGGCTAAGGGAACGGATACTGTCCACCGTCCCAAGGATAGGTCTTCCCAAAGGGTGGTCATTCCAGACGTATTCTGCAAAAATGTCATGGATCATCTCATCAGGAGAGTCTTCATACATTTTTATTTCTTCTATAACAACTTTCTTCTCTTTCTCAATCTCCTTTTCATTAAAAAGAGATTGAAAAAACATATCACTTAAGACATTTATCGCCAAATCAAGATCTTCATCCAATACCTTGGCATAATAACAAGTATATTCCTTGGTTGTAAAAGCATTTAACTGTCCGCCGACTGCTTCCATTGATTCAGCTAATTCACGTGCTGTCCGGTTCGCAGTGCCCTTAAAAAACATATGTTCTATAAAATGGGATATCCCTTCATATCCCTGACCTTCGTCCCTGGACCCCGCCCCAACCCATAATCCCACTGCGATGGAACGGACATGTTCAATTTCCTCAGTTACAATTCTCACTCCGTTGGGCAATACAGTTTTATGATACAAAAATTTCACTCCCCTTATTTTATACATCACAGAAAAATTCCGGTTGCTTAATTCAAGTTAAACAATAAGCTGGGGATACCTTTTTTTACTTCCTGTTCACTTAAGAGGGGAATAGTTTTTATTTTTTGGCCGGCAACCCTGATTTCACAACTGCCCAATTTTTCCCCGGTGTTTATCGGCAGACTTTGATTCCTTTCCCATATTATGCGGGTTTCAACCTGATCTCTACAACTTTTTTGAATACTGACCATTAAAGGGCTCTCTATAAAAGCCTTGACAGCAGGTAAACCCTTTAAGGGAAACTCAGCTACAACATCACCTGCTTCAGCGATCTTAACTATTTCTGTATTTTCAAATCCCCATTCCAATAATTTTTTAGCATCACCGAAGCGATCAGGTGCATTTAAAACCGTTGCTACCAATTGCCGGCCTTCTTTGGTCGCAGATGCGACCAAACACTTGCCCGCTGCAGTGGTCGTTCCGGTCTTTACACCATCCGCTAAAGGATAATTCCATAAAAGTTTATTGGTATTTCGAACATTCATAAAAGAATCAGGTTCCATAAAATGGATATTAGTTTCCTTAAGACGGGTAATTGAAGCGAAAGTAGGAAGCTGCAATCCATAACAGGCCATCAGGGCCAGATCATAGGCTGACGAATAATGTTCCTTATTAGGCAAGCCATTTGTATTTTCAAAATGCGTGTTATGGGCTCCCAGTAAAAGCGCCTTTTTATTCATCAGCTTGAGAAATTGCTGCTCACTTCCGGCAATATGTTCTGCAATAGCTACACAGGCGTCATTACCGGAACGTATTAAGGCGCCTGAAATTAATTCATAGAGAGAAAGCTTTTCTCCGGGATCAAGGTGCAGCGTTGCTTGACCAACAGCAGCTGCCTTCGGACTGACCGTCACAACCTCCTCAGAATGACCTAACTCTAAACCTAAAATCGCCGTCATTATTTTAGTTGTACTGGCCGGCGGGTTCCTTTTATAAGCTTCTTTGTTAAATAGTACGTCTCCGGTAATTACATCCATTAATACCGCTGACTCGGCGCTGATTTTGGGAAGGGTATTACTTTTAGCCTCAGTATTGCCTTTAGCCTCGTTCACAGGGACAATAATGGTTGCGACTAAAAGAAAGACGCAGCACAAAGTTTGCGTCCGCTTTTGCCTGGCCATTTAACCACCTCATTTTTCTCTTTTTGAAGTAGTATCTCCTGTGTCATCCAATGTTATCAGTTCATTTATGGTTTTCAGGCTAAAACCTTCCTGAGCCAGTTGGAATAAAATTATCGGTAAGGCTTTGAGAGTATTTTCTTTTGGATGCATTAATACTATTGCTCCACACTTATTAAGTTTTTTACCGCTCCTCTCCGGATCAAGGACTCTCTTGGCAATGATCCCGGGAGAACTTCCCGGCCGCCAATCTACGGTATCCAAAGTCCAAAGGACTGTAGAATAACCCAGTTCCTCAGCTGCCTTGAGTCCGGTTATCCCCTTTTCCCCATAGGGCGGAGCATAAAAAGAGGTCTTCTTACCGGTTAGATTAAAAATAATTTCCTCAGTTTTCTTAATTTCTTCCTGGTTAGACTTGACTGAAAGCCGGTCTGGATGAGGGTGGGAATAGCCATGATTTTCGATCTGATGTCCGGCTTCGGCAATAGAATGTACTATATCAGGATTGTTCTTAGCCCACCGCCCTGTGATAAAAAAAGTAACTTTTGCCTTTCCTTTATCCAGTTCCTGTAAAATTCCCGGAATATATTCCTCTCCCCAATCAACATTTATTGTTAAAGCCATAACCTTTTGCGAAGTATTAATTTGTTCAATTGGTTTAATTGCAGGATCTGCTGTCCCAAAAATGCCTTTTAATATCCACAAAAATCCTACTAATATAGCTAAACCGATAATTGTCCATAACTTTATAGTCCGGCTCCGGATAAACATCGGTCCTCCCCCTCTCCCTTTAGATTTATGCATTGAGAAAGGGGTAAAGACTTAATATATTTTTTTTCTGTTCTTTAACCCAAGGCCTTTAATCTAAAACCAAATACTAAAACGCCAAGCGTTCACGATTTGGCGAACCGCTTCTTCCCAACAGGATAATCGCAATCTTATTCCCCGTTCCCCGTTTCCCAGCCTGTAAATTATTATTGCTTAGTGAGACATTTAGCGGAATTTGCGTCAGCGAGAGCAGGCTATAAAGCGTTTAGCACGCTAACGGTTCACTCGCAGAAATACCC
Source organism: Desulfitobacteriaceae bacterium (assembly GCA_035561335.1). GTDB lineage: Bacteria > Bacillota > Desulfitobacteriia > Desulfitobacteriales > Desulfitobacteriaceae > UBA2264. The sequence goes on along the minus strand of DATMXV010000350.1, from coordinate 2,304 downwards.
AGAGGTTTTAGCGTGTAGCTTTATAGTCAAACGAGCAGCAAATGCAGCGCTTGCGAACGGGCAATAATAATTTACTTTTACCTCTTTTTCTTAGCTTCTGCTTTTGGATTTTGATTTGGAATAGCATCCTTGCGGGAAAGGTTTAAACGCCCTTGTCTGTCTACAGCAGTGGCTTTTACTAAGATCTCGTCTCCTACCTTTACTACATCTTCAACTTTGTCAACCCGTTCGTGGGCCAACTGTGAAATATGAACAAGCCCTTCTTTGCCGCTGGTACCCAATACACCGGGAATTACCTGGACAAATGCTCCAAAATCCATAATACGCATAACTTTCCCTTTATATATTTGGCCTATGACTACATCCTGAGTCAACAAATTGATTATATTCAAAGCTTTTTCACCGGCTTCTCCGTCTACCGCAGAGATAAAAACCCGGCCGTCGTCTTCTATGTCAATTTTAACCCCGGTCTCATCGATTATTTTCTTGATAGTTTTGCCACCCGGTCCAATAACATCCCTAATTTTATCCGGATGGATAGTTGCCGTAATAATACGCGGTGCATAACGGGAAAGACTATCCCGCGATTTAGGGATAACAGCCAGCATTTTATCAAGAATATAAAGCCTGCCAACCTTTGCCTGTTCAAGTGCTTTACTTAATACCTCTTCAGAAACCCCTTTAATCTTAATGTCCATTTGGAGCGCAGTAATCCCTTGACCGGTTCCGGCAACTTTAAAGTCCATATCCCCAAAATGGTCTTCCATCCCTTGTATATCCGTCAAAATAGCTATCTGATCATCTTCTTTAATTAAGCCCATGGCAACCCCGGCAACCGGAGCTTTGATCGGAACTCCCGCATCCATCAGGGAAAGCGTACTTCCGCAGACAGAGGCCATTGAACTTGAACCATTGGATTCCAGGACCTCGGATACTAAACGGATCGTATATGGAAAATCAATTTCGTTGGGAAGCATTGGCAGTAAGGCCCGTTCTGCCAGTGCTCCATGGCCAATTTCCCTGCGGCCCGGACCACGTATTGGTCTTGTCTCACCCACGCTAAAAGGAGGAAAATTATAATGGTGCATATAACGTTTGGATTCTTCCAGACCAAGTCCGTCCAGGATCTGTTCATCTCCAACAGCACCTAAAGTAGTTACTGTTAAGACTTGAGTTTGACCCCTGGTAAACAGACCTGATCCATGTGTCCTGGGAAGAATACCCACTTCGATACTAAGGGGTCTTACCTCATCGAGGGTACGGCCGTCGGGTCTGATATTTTCTTTGGTTATCAGTTTACGAACAATCAGATGGACAATATCTTCCAGAATATTTTTTATTACCTTAAGATCATCGGCAAACTGTTCTTCAAAATGGGCCAAGGTTTCCTCTTTCACGCTCTCGATTGCAGCTTCACGCGCTTTTTTTTCTTCAGCCCTGACAGCGGCTTCCAGCTTATCATAGGCATAAGCTTTCACCGCTTCCCTGATATCTTCAGGGATGGCCGTAACCTTGACTTCTTTTTTAGGCTTGGCTAAACCTTTTTCCAGAGCTTCGGCTTGAAAATCCTCAATAAACTTACAAATATCCTTTATCTGGCCATGACCAAATAAAATAGCCTGAAGCATTTTATCCTCAGGTACTTCCTGGGCCCCAGCTTCTACCATCATAACAGCATCTTTTGTTCCGGCAATCGTTAAATACAGTTTACTTTTTTCTGCCTGGAACACTGTTGGGTTAATAATAAATTCATCATCTGCCAAGCCAACAGTTACAGCTGCGATAGGTCCATCAAAAGGTATATCTGATATGACAAGTGCTGCAGACGAAGCATTAATAGCTGTAATGTCTGATGCACAATCCTGATCTACAGACATAACAATATTTACTACCTGAACATCATTTCGGAATCCTTCGGGAAAAAGCGGTCTGATTGGACGGTCAATCAGACGGGCGGAAAGAACTGCCTTTTCACTGGCCCGGCCTTCCCGTTTAATAAATCCTCCCGGTATCTTGCCTGCTGCATAAAGGCGTTCCTCAAATTCCACTGTTAAAGGAAAGAAATCAATCCCTTCTCTCGGCTCCGGGCTACTGGTAGCAAAAGCTGAAACAACTGTATCCCCGTAACGAATAAATATTGTTCCACCTGCTTGTTTTCCTATTTTACCTGTTTGGAACGTCATTGTTCTCCCGCCAATTTGGATTGACTTCTCGAGTATCTCCTGTTTCACTACGGAACCTCCTTAAATTCTTTCAATCCTTCTTATCAAACTATTTCGTATTCGACATATCATTATTATTTCC
>DATMXV010000349.1:0-9363 GCA_035561335.1 Desulfitobacteriaceae bacterium | reverse complement strand
GCCAAAAAGTTGTATCTTGTGAACTTTGACTATTATCTTCTCATCCGGACTATTAGTCAAAACTGTTTATAACTAATTTTTTACCTAAAAAAATACATAAAAATAAAAATTAAAGAAGGAATCCGTCAGAATATGCAGAATATTGAAAAAAATTATAAATAAGGAGGCGGCGCATATTTCTACTGATAAAGATCAAAAATTTACTAATGGCAGATCTTGCAAGCGGAACATGGCTTATGCCAAACGCATTGCCGGAGAGTGCCAACAAATACTTTTTGGCCAGGGACTCAAGAATATCGAAGAAGTACGGCAACAGTTAGTAGAAATCATCGAAAAGCATTCGCAGAATGCAGAATACCTTTATATTATGGACGAGCACAAATGTGCTGTGATCCATTCCAATCCTTTTTTTAAAGGAACGACTTATAAGGATGAAGTAGCCGAAAAAGCCGTCCGTTCCGATCAGGCCCTTGCTCAAATTGTCAGACGTAAATCAAAGGAACTGCTGCTGGATATTTCCGTGCCGATTATTTATCAGGGACGGCATATTTATTCGCTGCGTCTTGGGGTGCCTATCAGCCAGTCCAGCTTGAGAGTCAGATTATTCCTGCCCTTGTTTATCCTCCTGGTAATATTCGGTCTAATAATTAATTTATTGAATCCGGGGAAACCTGTCCAAATCGGACTAACCCTGGTTTGCCTGGTTTTGGCAGTTGTCTGGGCAGAATGGGTCTATAGGAATATTAAACATACACTCCATCCGGCATTACATAATTTACGCCTGATGAACCGCGGTGACTATACCAGTGTCTTAGAACCTGTCTACTTTGATGAATTGGGACAAATTGTTTTTGAAGTTAACAAAACACTGATCGGAGTTAAACATTTAATAACAAACAATGTTAACGGGATGAAAAAAGTAGCCGAGAAAACGAATGACCAGTTAGGGTCGACACAGCAATTATCAATTTCCTCCAGTGATATAGCTTCAACGATTGAAAAAGTTGCCGAAAGTTCAATGGAACAAAAAGAAAGAACTCAATCTTCCGCCGATCAGGCTAAATTAATATCTCAGGTTATGAATTCAACTCTTAATAATATCGAGCAAACCGTAGATTTGTCTCAAAAATCAATAACATCCGCCCAGGAAGGCGTTGCCTCATTGGAACATGCGATGGAACAAATGGAGCAAATAGTATCTGTAATGGATGCTTCCAGCACAGCCGTAAAAGAGCTGGAAGAGAAATCAAAACAAGTATTAAATGTTATTAACGTAATTACCGATATTGCCCAACAAACAAACCTTTTGGCCCTTAATGCCGCAATTGAGGCTGCTCAGGCAGGGGAACATGGAAGAGGGTTTGAAGTTGTCGCTGAAGAAGTCCGAAAACTTTCCAACGAATCCAACAACTCTGCAGGCCAAATAATGAATGTTTTAACGGAAATCCTTGAAAAAATAAATGATGTCAGTAAATTTACCGCTAATGCCAGTAAACTGGCGCATAGTACCAGTACAGTTGTATCTGACACAGGCAACAATATTAAAATCAGTATGGAAGCAATTAATCAGGCCTATATTCAAATGGGACAAAGCGCTAAAGAAGTTGAACAGGCAAGTATCGGTGCTGAAGATGTCGCTAAGGATCAAGCCACCGTCCTTAATATTTCCGAGACAATTGCGGCTAATTTCCAAAATGTTGCCGCCTCTTCGGAAGAATTGGCATCTATGTCTGAAGAAGTAGCCACAATGGCCTCTGTTTCCAATGAAACAGCTAATTCCTTACTTCACTACATGCGGCATTTTAAGCTGTAAATCGGGCGCTTCGTCTCACCTTGCTACTTAGAGGCTCCTCCACAACCCATCATTTTCAGCCTTTTCAGCCTAATTACCTTCATAAAATATTTTACCGCTCTTTCACGCTTTAGAGTAGGCTTTTAGTGGTGCCCTTAAGGAAAGATGGCAAGTACTACGGTAATGCGGGAATGGTTCGGCCCAAAAAAGTCAGGGAGCGTGTGCTGTAAGCACACCAAATGACTTCTTAATTTATGCTATAATAACTGTGGAACATTTGCTGCGAAACATATGGCAAAACCAATCGCTGTAAAAACATCGGTATTACTAAAAATGATTGGAAGGAATAAAATGGATGTAAAGCCGATTTCGCACCGAATAATAAGATCAACGGTTTTTGTTTTACTGCTATCCATACTTATGCTTTTCTGCGTATCCTGCAACCAGGAGGATACCATTGATATGGCGAATAATGTAACGGCCGAGGCGGACACGGATGGAAAGGTCACTGTAAATTGGGAAAGCGTTTTGATGACGCGCGATCTTGTCGGATACGTTGTATATTGGAGTACGGATTCCCAGTTTGGTGAGGAGAATACGTCTTCAGCCGAGGTATCCGCAGATACATATTCCTATGTGATCTACAAGCTGCAGTCCGGTGAATGGTATATCGGCGTGAAAGGCAAGTTCCTGCGCACCTACTCAGGCGGAACGCAGGAAATTCAGTTGGGCCCATTGTCGGATATTATAGAAATCGAAATTCCGCAGACGGTAAATAAATCGGATATTGCATCGGTTACGGCAATCCCGGCATCGCCCCGCAAAAGCCCTGCCTCATAAGGGGCAGGAATCATCTCTGAAAGCGGTGGTTTCATGTTTAAAACAAAAGGGGAAAAGCGAGAAGAAACGCACAAACAAATAGAGCAATTGGCTGCCGCCGGCAGGTTTGAAGAGGCGCTCCGGCTCTGCGAGTCTGAGCTTGAAAAAAAACCGAACGCACGCCAATTTATGGAGGATGAAGCGGACATTCTGGCAAAAATGGGCAAATATCAGGAGGCGGAGGAGCTATATGACGCTCTGTTAAGAAGAGACCCCAAAAACAACGTCTACAGGGAAAAAAAGGGGGATCTGTTTCAGGCACAGGGACGTTTTGAAGAGGCCTATGAATGCTATCCGTTCATCTCATACGGCCGGATCTTCATAACGCTACTGATATGTGAGGCAGTCGGCGCCTTTCTTACATACTGCGGCTATTGGCTGATGGTCAACCCATACGCGTCAAACTTTCTGCAAATTTTAGGCGGGGGCTGGATGATCGTATTTTTTATCGGACTGTTTGTAAGCCCGTTCGCCACAGCAAAGCCTATGTTCCGCATAAAAAGGAGGCTGCGCCGCTGAAGCGGAATGAACGAACAGACTGACGGTATACAAACAACCTGTCTTTATCCCCAAGTGAATATTGAGAAGACTGCCGGCCTTGAACTTCCCGGCAGTCTTCTTTTCCATTCTTCGCCAAATTGGCCTCAGCCAAGAAAAGCATACGGTCAACCAACAGAAAAATTGAATAAATTATTATACCTCCAGATCCTTGCCATGGTCCTTCAGCCATTTCCTCAACTGTTTGTAATCCTTCACATATTCAGAAACCAGGTTCCAGAAATCCCGCGAATGGTTCAAATATTTGAGATGGGCCAGCTCATGGATTATCAGATAGTCAATCACAACATCGGGAGCCATAATCACTTTCCAGTTAAGGTTAATATTCCCCTGGGCCGAGCAGCTCCCCCATCTGGTTTTTTGTTCCTTAATTCTAAGCGCCCGGTATTCCACACCCATAATCCCGGCATAATGATCCAACTTATTCCGAAAAATCCGGCGGGCCTGATTCTTATACCAAAAAATCAAGGCCTCTTTTATATAATCCGGACGTTTTTCCAAAAGGGTTTTTTCCGGAAAACAGATCCGGAGACTATCCTGAATTAATCTAACCCCAATTGTTTTATATTTATGCTCCCCGACCAGGATTGTCAGGTTCCTGCCGCGGTAAGGAAATCTCTGACCGGATTTGTAAATTTTTTGGGCATTAAAGGTTTGTTGTTCCCGATATTGCTGCCAGTGCTTAAATATCCATTGTTGTTTTGAAGAAACAAATTTTTGCACTTGCTTTTCTGTTACGCCCACAGGTACTGATACTTTCACCTGGCCTTCCCTAACGAAGATTGTTATACGCCGTGCCCGGGCATTAATTTTAAGTTCATAAGGAATAACCATTTCACCTATTATGATCTGGTTCATGCTTTCCTCCGGATTACCAAAAGACTTTATTCCTGCAAACGAATAATTAATGGGTTTTTCATTAAAACTAATCCCGTAAAGGGGGGTCTGTTTTGGCTAAAAAATTAAATATCCTGATGTTCAGCGGTGATTATGACAAAGCGCTCGCTGCTCTGATCCTGGCAAACTCAGCCAAAGAAATGGGTGTAGATGTAACGATGTTTTTCGCCTTCTGGGGATTGCTCTTGCTTCGGGATCCCGAAAAAATGACCCTGGATGAAAAATCGGTCTATGCCAAAATGTTCGGTATCTTTACTCCCAACGGTCCTGAGGAATTGCCGTTATCCAAAATGAATATGGCCGGTATAGGCAAAAAAATGCTGCAGGAAATGATGAAAGATGTTGATGCCCCAAGCCTGAGCGATTTTCTGAAGGGGGCACGTAAAAAAGGAATTACTTTCAGTGCCTGCAAACTTTCTTTTGATGTTATGGGGTTCAAAAAAGAAGAACTGCTGCCTGAATTGGAAATCATTACAGCCCAGGACTACCTAAAAGATGCTTTGGAAGCAGATATGCAGATCTTTATTTAGTCGGTTTTATACCGGCTTTCTGTTTTTCTTATTCTTTTTTCTTATCCGTTATGGGTTGTTAACTAAATAATAATATTTCATTAAATATGTTATTTCTCCAGAACTGTGTCTTTCCAGGAGCCATTAACTAATCTCCGCTGCCGTAAATACCCTGCCTCCTGCAATATTTCCAGAGCCTGATCAAAAAAAGCAGCGACTGACTTCGGGGAGTGGGCGTCAGAATTTAAGATAACCGGGATCCCCAGACGCTTGGATTCTTTGATAATCCAGGCGCTGGGGTACAATGTTTTGATATATCCCCTGGAAATCCCGCCGGTATTGATCTCCAGGACCGAACCGGCGGCAGCAATAACCCTTAATGTCTCCTGGATTTCCTGAATGTACAACTCGTCGTCTTCGTTAAAGAACTGATTATTGTTGTTAAATTTTTTGATTAAATCAAGATGCCCGATTATATCCGGCTTATGTTCCCTGATCATTTGCCTGATTAATAAAAAATAATAACTAATTAAATTATGAATATTGTCCTTAAAGATTTCCCGAATCAGTTTCTCAAGAGCTGCCGGGCTTTCATCCAATTCCCAAAATTCGTCCTTATGAGGATTTTTAATAAAGTGGATTGAACCTATTGTATAGTCCAGGCCCAAGCCTTTGAACCGGGGTGAGCCGGGGCCAATAGCATCCGGAATATAGTCAATTTCCAGGCCCAGATAGATCTGAATTTTATCCTGATATTTGACCTTAAGCTTCTTGATTGTCTCACAATAAGCGGGCAGCCTGGATTCTTCCATTACATAGGATTTAAAAAAAGGTATCGGGGCATGACTGGAAAATCCTATGGCATCAAGACCCCGCTCTATTGACTCTATCACATAACTTTCCGGGTCCCCTTCACCGTCACAAAAACAACTGTGGGTATGATAATTTGCCAAACTCATAATTTTTCTCCAAACTCACTTAGTAGAATTATCCGTTCCGGGTACGTTCCCGGCTAAAACTATATCTCCCAGTTCAACTCCCAGTGTCCGGGCTACCGCCGGACACTTGGCCCTCAGCAGAAAAAAAGTTTTCTCCCCGGCTTCCGGAGTAGATTCCAAGGTTTCATAATTGCCCTGACCTTTGCTGATAACAACCTCCGAGTCAGCAAACACCCGGCAAAACTCCGGTGAACAATGTTCCAGGATTGTTCCAATATAATTGGTCCCATTATCTATTACCTTGACTGTTTCAGTCATTCCGGTTGTTTCAGCATCTTGCATCGTGGCATCATTGAGAATTGTTCCGCCCTTTACTGCATAGATTACCTCTTTGTTCCAATGTTTCAACAGCTCAGCCAACACCCGGTCAAAAACAATTTCGCCGCTGTTGTCACCAAGAATTAAGATACGCCGGGCCGCTTCTACCTTGCTCTTAAATAACCGGGCATCATTATGGGCAAACTTTGAACCTAAAGCATTATCAATACTGGCATCAACATCGAAATTTTCCAGGATGCCCATATCAATGATATTGCCTGCTATTGCTACCCGGCAAGCTGTGAACAGGGGATCGGCGCTATCTGCAACTATCTTTCTCAGTCTGGGAAGCATTCTCAGGGCCAGTTCATTGGATTTCTGCTTGGCCCGGAGAAAGGGGTCAGGATCACCCAGCAGTTCATTAAGCTTATGTAACAGGACTGTGGAATTCTCGGCAGGTGTTTTTCGGGGATTCATAGTACTGATAACCGGCAGGACACTGCGCATTAACTGTTGCGCTCTCTCATCCTCCACTCCAACCTGGTTAAACGTATTAATAACTTGTTTCAGGTAACAGGGAATGCAGGCCGGGACCTCATGCATCATCTCACCACTTTCCACTGAATTATCCGCCCTAATAACGATCAAAGTATAATATATCCCTTTTAATAATTGAACAGATAAATTTAAAAAATTTTATTGCTTTTACTTTTCCGGCCAATTAAGCTGTATATACACTAACTTTATTTAAATTTTCGTTACTATAATTTGTTACTATGATTTAGGTAGAATATTAGGTGGTCAGAATTCAGGAAACAGATTAAAGAGGAGGCCCCAGATGCGATACGAAGGAACAGTTTACCGCCCGCCGAGCGAAGCCGAGAGTTTACTTATCCAGGCAACTATCGGCTGCCCGCATAATAAATGTACCTTTTGCGGGATGTATCAGGATAAAAAATTCCGCATCCGTCCCGTAGCCGATATTAAAGAGGACCTGCTGATGGCCCGCAAATATTATGGAGAGATGGTTGAGTCAATCTTCTTTCCTGATGGCAACACAATTATCATGAAAACCGATCAGTTGGCAGAGATCCTCTATTATGCCCGGGAATTATTTCCCCATCTTAAACGTATGACTGTCTATGGTTCGGCAAAGTTCCTGGCCTTAAAATCCCTCCGGGACCTGCGTCTTCTGCGGGAAGCCGGCTTGAGCCGCATCCATTCCGGGATGGAGAGCGGGGACGATGAGGTCCTGTGCAGGATTAATAAAGGCTTCACAGCCGCAGAAATGATCGAAAACGGCCTGAAAGTAAAGGAAGCCCAAATTGAAATAAGCGAGTATATCCTCATCGGTATTGGCGGACGCGAACGTACCCTGGAACATGCCCTGGAAAGCGCCCGTGTCCTCAATGCTTTTAACCCGGACTTCATCCGGTTACGTACTCTCAATCCATTCCCGGGAACACCCTTATATCAGGACTATATGAACGGAATATTCTCTCTGCTCTCTCCCCATGAAGCTATTAAAGAAACCCGTTTATTAATTTCTGAATTAAACGGCCCTTCTCAGCTTTTCAGCGACCATTTCTTAAATTTTGCCCCGGTTAGCGGCAATATACCCGATGATAAGGCCAAAATGCTGGAAATCCTGGACAGGCTCCTGACGATACCGGAAAAAGAATTTATCCGCCCGGAGCCAGGCTGCCTTTAATCCTTTGATAATTTCTTAGATAACTTAAGTTTGGAGTCCAGATCCTCAGCTAATCTATATAATAAAGAATTGTGCCTAAAATCGTTCCAAGTAATAATCCACCTGTAATCTCAATTGTTGTATGACCAATACTTTCCCTGTGTTTTAATTCAGTATTCAATTTATTCAATGATACTGCATGATAACCAACTGCTCTTCGTAAACCCGCCGCATCAAGGACAATAATCAAGATTACCGCTATCCCTAACCCAAATAACGGACTGAAAAATCCAGCATTCCATCCTATCAGAACTGTCGTTGTTGTTATGATTGTTGTATGAGTACTAGGGAATCCTCCGTTTCCAATACGGGACTTCGCTTCATTGCCAAATCGGAAATAATTAATCGCAAATTTCAAACAGCCGGATACAAACCAGCCAATGAAGGGTGCTATAACATAAAGCATTATGAAACTCCTCTATTCAAAGTATCTCAGAATCAAAATGACACTAACAGCATACAACAAAACAGTGCCCAGAATATGCTTGTCCTCGAATAATATTTTATCGGGGTCCCCCCCTTTTCCTTCTACATGAATCAGGTAAAGATACCGAAAGATACCATAGAATACTAACGGAATAGTCCACATGAGGTATATTGTTCTGCCAGACGTAAAAGTGAATAAGGCGTAACTGATTAGTGTAGCAGTCGTTACAATACTGTTCATTTGATCAAGTAATTGCTTATTGTAAAAATGCAATACTTTTCGGGAAACAACGTTGCTCTCTTGAGAAAGAATGAATTCGTGCCTTCGCTTACTAATTGCTAAAAACAATGATAAAAGCATGATGCAAATCAAAAACCAGGGTGTCAATTTAACATTAATCAAAACTGCACCGCCAATGGCACGAAGCACGAATCCGGAGGCAATAATCATAACGTCCAGGATAACAACTTGTTTTAAGGCGGTACTGTATAAAACATTAACGACAAAGTATAGAGTTAAAAGTATACTGAATGGAACGCTGAATAAGGCGGAAAGACCTAAACAAGTAATAAGTAGCATACCCCCAAAAACCATGGTTAACTGAGGATTCAGCATTCCTGATGCCAACGGACGATATCTTTTGACAGGATGTTGCCGATCTGCTTCACGGTCCACAAAATCATTGAGAATATAGACACAAGAGGATACTAATAAAAAAAGGATAAAACCATAAACCGACTTAATAACCATATCGATTGTTACGCTTTTTAAAGAAAAAACCAAGGCAGCAAAGACAAGCAAATTCTTTGTCCACTGACCAGGTCTCATCTGGACAACTAATAAGTATAGTTGATTTATGGATTTTTCCTTTTTCAAACTTGAAACTTGCATCATTCTACCTGTCTTTTTTAAGATTTTGCTACAATGATAACGCCAACAATAATTGTTAATAAGCCGATTATTCTTAGTAAACTAATAGATTCCCCTAAAATGAAATAGCATAAAACGAAAACAATGATATATCCTAAAGAAACCATTGGATAAGCTATAGAGAGCTGAACCTTAGAAATCGCGAAAATCCAGAGGACAGCTGAAAAGGCATAGAAAAAAAGCCCTGTTATAATATAACAATTAGTAAAAATACTTATTATATTCAGCTGTATCTTCGATGTCCCGATCTTCATAAGCACTTGAGCAAAGGCACCTAAAAAAATTGAACCAAGGATTAAAATATATGACATTGCTTATTTTACCTTTTTTATGACTTAATCCTGAAGCAAAAGTGATTATATTAT
>DATMXV010000348.1:0-5138 GCA_035561335.1 Desulfitobacteriaceae bacterium | reverse complement strand
GTCAAGTAATCTTGAATAAACACAGATCAGAAGATGATTTGACGAGCGATTTTTTTGAAATAAAGAAGGAAATAAAGCTGCCGAAAGAGAAAACCCATCTGGAAGAAAACGGAAATGGAGGGTGGGTTATGTCTCATTCTTTGACCTCAAATATTAAAAACAGAACTTTAAAACATTTAAATGAAAGTTTACCTTACTGGTGGCTAAAATTTCAAACATTAAGATTAAAATGGTTTGGCAGAATTGAGGAAGCTGTTGAGCAGACTGTACAATTACTGAAATTACCAAATACCCGCTTGAACGATATTCGTTTTTTACTTAAAGTTGAGGCTTATAAAGAAGCTCTTGAATATCTGGAAATATTAAATAGTACAGGCAGGGATAATCAGGCTGAGATCAAAATTTTAATAGCAAAGTGTTATTTGGGAACAGGCGATTTCAGCAAAGCAGAGACTGCTATTAAGGACGCTTTGGAAATTGAGCCGGAGAAGGCAGAATATTGGGACCTGATGGCTGATTGTTTACTGGAACAAGGGGATTGGCAGGGAGCAATAATTGCTTTGGGCAGTTCTATAAAAGCTGCGCCTAAACAAGCTGAAACATTTTATCGTTTAGGAATGATTCATGCCTATCATGGAGAATTATTTGAAGCTTTGCGCTGCCTTCACGGCTGTTGTCAATTACGGCCCCGGCATGCGCCATATTGGGAACTGAAAGCGGAAATACACCTGCAACTGGGCCAAATAAAACAGGCGTCCAGAAGTTACGAAAAGGCCATGCGTGTGGCAATCCAACCGGAATTAGCTGTAAGGTTGGCTTATTGTTATATTCATCTCGGTAAAATAAAAAAAGGTATCAAGTATTATGAACTGGTTTTAAAACATGAGCCTGATCATTATGATGCTCTCTGTAACCTGGCTGCGGTTTATCAAAATCAAGACCGGACAATCGAAGCCCTGAATTTATTGGAACGGGCATATAAAGTTCATCCCCATGATGCGGTTCTGTTAAATAATATGGCCTACACTTTAGTTCATTTGGGACGTACACGCAAAGCTATGGAAACTTATCATTCAGCTTTGAAGTTAGCTCCGGATAACCTCTTGATTTTGTACAATCTAAGTGTTTGTCTGGTAAAAAGGGGTAAATGTGAGGAAAGCATACAAAATCTTCATAAAGTCCTGGAAATGAATCCGCAGCATTCGGAGAGTTGGGCTTTGCTGGGAAATATCTACGATCAAATGGCCCAGCATGATATTGCTATAGACTGTTATAACAAATCATTGAATCTGGCTGGTTAAAGAGGCTGTTGCCCTAACAGCACCTAAAAAAAGCAAAAGGCGGCGACCGGCAGATGCCGGAAGCCGTCTTTTGCCGTAAAATATAGTTGATCCAAACAAACACTTTTGGTAATCCCCATGGACATAGGCGAAATGATGCCAGCGTAATTGATTATATATCATAAGCAAAATATAATTACATATGGTACAGTTTTGCTTAGATTAAAGCAGATTAATGAAATATTTTAATTATTAAGGGGGTAAAGGCATGATTCATAAGATCCGGATCCAGAGCAAAAGACGGGAAGAAATGCTTGATATAACAGGACAAATTCAAAATATTTTAATTCAGGAAGATGTTCAGGAGGGGCTGGCAGTTATCTATAATTCACATACCACGGCAGGGATTACAATCAATGAAAATGCAGATCCGGACGTACAAAGTGACATCCTGCGCAGACTTAATAAGATTTATCCCTGGGATGATGCGGGGGACCGGCATTTTGAGGGAAATTCTGCCGCTCATCTGAAAGCAAGTACGGTAGGGGCATCCCAAACTGTCATTATTCAGGAAGGCAAATTACTCTTGGGGCACTGGCAGGGCATTTATTTTTGTGAATTTGACGGACCGCGTCAGCGTACCTGTTATGTTAAAGTTCTGCGCTGACTCTTATGACCCCGTTAATAGTTAAGGATTTATGACTTATTCAATTGAGGAGGAATATTAGTGGGAGTTCCGAAACATGTTGTAGCTGTAACCGGGTTTATTGTTAACCCTGGAGGTAAAGTATTACTGAAACAGGACCCTCTGAGGGGCTGGGAATTACCCGGCGGAAAAGTGGAATTAGGCGAAGACTTGACAGATGCCCTGATTAGGGAAGTTGAGGAGGAAACAGGCGCCATAATTTCGATAGGTCATTTGATCGGTATATATTCTAATCTTGCTACTAACGGAGTTATCTTGAACTTTGCCGGTAAATTTGAATCCGGCAGCCTACGGACATGTTCGGAAAGTTTGGATGTTGACTGGTTTTCCCGGAACGATATCCTTAGTTTAATAACACATCCGGTGATAAAGGTCCGGGTTAATGACGCCCTTGATTTTTCAGGAAAAGTTGTTTATCGCTCTTATCGGACAACCACTTCGGAAAATTCTGTTGACAGTGAATTTTTCAAAAAACTTAAATTATAGACCGGCTGGAAAAGATATCTTCGGACGATATTCAGGCAAACTTAATCTGCTTTGATATTTAAAAGACAGTGGTCTAATACTAATATAAACAACTATTTGTTTAATATTTACTACTTATGTTATTATGTGCATAGGCATATTTTTGAAAAAAGGATATTAAGGGAGAATATTCTAATGAGAAAATCTTTTTTCTTGCTAATGAGTTTCTTATTATTCGCCTTTACAGCAGCAGGCTGCGGGTCAATTAATAACCAGGAAAGAGTAACAGTAAATATTGCCGGTCTTCAAGGCCCAACTTCTGTCGGTATGATAAAGATGATTGAAGACAACCCGTTATTAGGACAAAATGTCGAAGTGAAATATCAAATTGTCTCAAGTCCCGATATTATGGTATCTAAACTGGTAAATAAGGAAGTCGATTTTGCTGCGATCCCAACTAATCTGGCCGCTAAAATTTATAATAAAGGGGTCGATTATAAATTAGCGGCGATAAGTACCTGGGGAGTACTATATATCGTTGGGAATGAACCAGGCATAAAAGAGTGGAAAGACTTAAAGGGGAAAACAATAAATTCAATTGGCAAGGGAACAACACCTGATTTTATATTAAGATATCTTTTGGATAAGAATGGGCTGGACCCGGAACAGGATATTAAGATAGATTATTCCATGGAGCAGGTTGAGCTTGCACAAGCAGTAATAGCTGATAAGGTTAAGCTCGCCCTTCTGCCTGAACCATTTGTAACTATGACTATGAAAAATAATAATAATATTGCATTAATCATGAATTTGCAGGATGAATGGAATAAAATAACTGAGGGAAAAATACCCTTTGCTCAGTCAGGATTAGTTGTAAGCGGTGAGTTCGCCCAAAAGAACCCGGATATAGTAGCAAAAGCGCTTGAAGAATATCAAAAATCTATTGACTGGGTTAATAATAACCCGGGTGAGGCCGGTATTTTGGTGGAAAAACATAATCTTGGTATTAAAGCAGATATCGCCGGGCAGGCAATTCCCCGATGTAACCAAAAGTATGAAGATATCCAAACTGCAAAAGAAGCCGTAAATAGTTATTTTAAGATTATTTATGATTTTTCAGCAAATGATCTCGGAGGCAAATTGCCTGATGAAAATTTCTACTATCAAAAATAGCATCGCAGTCTTTGTCTCTTTTCTGACAATGCTGGTTATCTGGAAGGCAATATCTATTGGCCTGAACAGTGAGATAATATTGCCTTCGCCGGAGGCAGTATTAAAAGAAGTTATCTTAATAGTACAGTCCTCAGATTTTTTACCAACGGTATTTGCTACCGTTATGAGGGCTGTATTTGCCTTTATATTTGCCTGTATATCAGGCATAATTATCGGCATAATAACCGGCTTCAGCAAATTTGCAGATTTAATTGCCAAACCTATTTTACTGGCAATAATGTCCACACCTATAATTTCACTTATCCTCTTAGCCCTTATCTGGTTTAAATCCAATAATGTTCCGATAGTTGCTACCTTTCTGATAACCTTCCCGATTATCACAACTAATGTCAGTGAAGGCATTAAAAATATCGATAACGGCCTGATCGACATGGCTAAAATTTATAGGATAAGCCACCGGCGGATTTTAGCTGAAATCTACTTTCCGTCAATTGCTTCTTATTTGACAGCAGCCATTTCGACAGCAGTCGGACTTGGCTGGAAAGTAGTGGTTACAGCAGAAGTACTTAGTCAGCCTCAGTTGGCTATAGGAACCAGTCTGCAAAACTCAAAAATATATCTGGAAACGGCAAGGGTCCTTGCCTGGACATTTATAGCGGTAATGTTAAGCTTTATTTTTGAGGTGTTAATAAGGACTATGGAAAAAAGGATAATTAAATGGAGATAGAATCATGGATTTTGCGATCGAAAACCTGAATAAGAGTTTCGCTGAACTTATTATCTTTAAAGATTTCAGTTTGAAAATACCGGAGGGCAAGATTACTTGTCTCCTGGGGCCTTCAGGCTGCGGCAAAACAACCTTACTGAATATTTTAGGAGGCCTTGTCAAAGCGGATTCGGGTAATTTTTGGGGTTTGGAAAACAAGGTTATCTCCTATATATTCCAGGAACCCAGATTAATTAAATGGAAAAATGTCAGAGAGAATATTGAATTTGTTTTAAAGGATTTATATCCGTCGAAAGCAAGACTAGAAATTGTTGACCAATACATTGAAAAGGTTAAACTGACACCCTTTAAATATTTTTATCCGGATAGCCTGAGTGGCGGAATGAAACATCGAACAGCAATTGCCCGGGCCTTTGTCTACCCTTCTGATATTTTAATGATGGATGAACCATTCAAGGGTCAGGACCTGAAACTTAAAATATCTTTGATTAATTTGTTATTGGAATTGTGGAAGAACGATATGCGAACTGTCATTTTTGTAACCCATGATATTGAAGAAGCAGTTTTGCTGGGAGACGAAATTATAGTCCTGGGAAGCCCTCCGGCTAAAATTCTGAAGAAATTTACAAATACCATCCGGAGAGAAGAGAGAAAGCTTAAAGATATCAGAAATTATCTGATGGAGAAGGAAATATACAATTTGGTGATAGATGGACCAGTATAATAGATGTTACTCAGACAAATTGAGAATATAAAAATTTATGAGGGAATATCTATTATACATTAT
>DATMXV010000347.1:0-6664 GCA_035561335.1 Desulfitobacteriaceae bacterium | reverse complement strand
ATAAAACCGTGCTTGCTGCCTGCGACGGCAATAATTTGAATCAGGCTCTACAATCCGATGCAGCCTCGATAATTTTATTGAATGCCAATATCAATTTGCTGCTTTCCCGGGAATATAAAGAAAACTGCCGGCGTAAACCTATTTTCATACATTTTGATCTGTTAAAAGGTTTAAGTGATGATAAGGAATCTCTTCGCTTCTTAAAAAAATATGTTAATCCCTTCGGCATAGTTACTACAAAAAATATAGTTGCCCGATCAGCCAAAAAGGAAGGCCTGACCATAATACAAAGAATATTTCTAATAGATACAACCTCCTTCAAAAAATCGCTGGAGGCCATCGCCGAAAATAAACCGGATGCTGTCGAAATCATGCCGGCTATCGCGCCTTCCATCGTGAAAAGGTATAAAGAACATGTTAACGTTCCTATTATTCTGGGTGGGCTTATCAGTCAGGAAAGCCAGATTGCCGAAGCATTTAAAAATGAAGCCGATGCTGTTTCTCTTTCTAAAAGCGAGCTCTGGAACTATAAGCAAATCGCTGAGGGTTGATAAAGTATTCCCCCTCTTGCCTGTCAGCTGTACGTTGCCATACCGCGTTTACCAAGAGGGGGCACCAGTCATTTAGCAGCTAATTGTTGGCACTCAACTATTTCGGGGCCCATACATGCTGAGCATAGCCGTCATGATCACCCGTGGTTTTACCGGTATCCGTACTGGCTATCTGATTGTACAGGAATAGTGAGTTGCTCGCAGCAAAACCCGCCTTTGCAGTAAGATTGTTGGCGAGAGCGTCCCGCGCTACATTAAATGAATTAAAGCTGTGGGTTATCATGTTTTCTCTACTGAAGGCAGCAATGAAAACATACATTTTGCCGGTATAATACGGGCCAAACACACGCCCGTGATTATTAGTGGTAAGAAAGGTCAGACTGTCGGAATAAGCGTTGCCCGTTGAGCCGTTCCCGGCTGGTATTTGGTCAAACGTGGTACCTGAGATATACCCCTTGTAGCCGGTGCTGTGACCCCACTGGGAATTAAACCCTGCCTTTTTAAAGAAGCTTTCCATGCGGGATTTTGCATTGTCCGCAGAAGTGGCATATTGGTCGCAATAAACGATATTAATTACTTCCTGCATAGTTTTGTTTTCATATTTCCGGCCCAGCCAGTCTGCCGGCGTAACTCCGTCAGATTTAAGCATCCATTTGTCAATAATGGCAGATCCAAACCCGTTTTCCCAGGTAATGGTGATAAGATCCGAACTGGGAACAGCGGCCAAAGACCGAAACGGAGTATTCACCCCTTTAGTAACGTTAGCCTTGGGAGGAGCGGCAAAAGCTACAACCGGCACGAGTAACAACACCCCGAGGGAAACAAGTATTATCGATTTACAAACAGCTGAAAAATTAATCATTCTCCTAAACATTTGTCTTCCATCTCCTTTTTTCTTGAGTTGATTACCGCCGTCTGAGCATGCCCATAATAACTGCCAATAACCACCCCCTCACTTGAGATTAGGCAGGCAAAAAATAAAAACCATCACAACTGGACATTCAACACAATACCCAGTCGTGAGGTTTTCTTTTTCTCCACCTCAGTAGTATTCAATTGGTGATGCGTAAGCACCATATAGGCTTGTTTTTATATTACAGCAGATTTTACCTGAAAACAAGCAACGCAATGTAAATAATTGGTTAATTTTGGCACTTTGAGACATGCTATTAACCGCAGTCATTTATCTCGTTTATCAGACTCACAGGGACGGTTCTCTTGAGTCATTTTATACCTTTTTTATCTGTCCCATTCAGAATTTGGTATTGGGACTATTTCTGTATAGCGTGTATTGCACTTTCAAATATTTCTTCTCGCTTTTTTTCTCCAGGTTCAAAGCATGCCCCGAAATCTTTGGGCAAAGTGGTTACACACCAGTGGCTATATATAATAGGTCATATGTACCATTTTAAAAAACGACAGATTCGCTCTTTCTCCCACTTACGATTCTCACAAATGCCTTTTTATTTCTGTTTCCTTAGTAATATATTATATCCCTTACAATTTGGACATTGCATAATTCTCTCCATGACAGGTATACCTTCCGGGCTTACATCGCTCACGATTAAGTTATCCAACCCGCATTCCGGGCAAAGAACCTTTTCACAGGGATTATTAGCCAGTATGATTCCTGCTTTTATCCATCTTTTTGCTTTATTTTTATTCGTCCACATATTATTTACCACTCATGTATCCCTACTTCATCTTTTCAATCAAATAGATATGTCATACATTGTCTTCTGGTCCATCAACTATCTATCTCCTCTACACAAGAATATCAACTAGCTCGTGATCCATAAACCACTTTCATTCATCATTGATTTCATTGGGGCCTAATTGCATTTCATAGATGCTTATTTTCTGGCACATTTCTCGCCATGCCAAAATTGTCATATTTTTTTCAAATAAATCATGTGGTAATCTGGTTGAAAAGCTTCGGATGCTCCGCAGGGCGTAAACGTGGACCGGGTGAAGAAAAGCGGTCAAGCCGGGGAATAATGCTCCATAAAATAACCAGGCCTGAAACAAGACACGGCAGGCCGACTTTTATCAACAATCCGTTGTGCGTCCGGACAAAGATCATGTAAGAAATATAAAACAGCCCACCGGCAATAATCAGTGCGAACGTATAGAAACTGACTACCAGCAAACCAGCAACAACCGCTCTCCAGAATAGTTTTGTTGGTCGCGAAATCATATACATCATCCCTTTTCACACCTGATTGATTCCTGTGTATTTAAGCGCCAAAGTGGCAGGAACCCTGTCCCCATATTTGTTTTCGTGGCAGGATAAGTGCGATATGAACCTCCAAACTGCCCCGTTAGTATGATAATATGAGAGCAATAGGTAATTCGATCCCTATAATAGCCCTCATGTAAAAATAGCCACAACTTACTTTTTCAGTAAGTTATGGCTATTTTCTCTGCCTGGAATAATATGTCCTGCTATATTTTTTACATATTGTATCAAAAGTTTCGCCGTTAGGTATGTTATGGGTGATAAATAAGTGACTCCATTATTTCATAGGCAATAGCGCTGCAGCGTTGGCGCACAATTCCTTCAATCTAACTTAACACCCAATAAAAATCCTTCTTTTAATGGATCATCCGGATCTAAGACAAACTGATGAATTCCAGTGACATAGGCCGAACCAGTTATTTCCGGCACAATCGCAGGCAACGTTCCTGCGGTAGCCTCTTCTATGACTCTTGCCTTGAAAATTGTCCCGATTATGCTTTCGTGAATGAAGTCTTCACCAATTTTCAGCTTTCCTTTGGTATACAGCGTTGCTACTTTAGCCGATGTGCCGGTACCACAGGGAGAGCGGTCAATAGATCCAGGTGGAATTACAACTGCATTCTTAACGTGAGCCTCCGGGTGAGTCGGAGGGCCATAAAATTCCACATGCGTAACCTTGTCTATAAATGGTTTTTCAGGATGTATTACTTTAATTTGAGCATTTACAGCATCTTTGATCAAGTTCCCGATACGGATTATTTCTACCTCGTTTTCCGGTAAAATAGTAAGACCTACAGCAGCGGCTTCAACGATTGCATAAAAATTTCCTCCGTACGCGATATCCAGTTTAATGACCCCAAAGCCTGGTAAATCAATTACTTCATCGGCAGCGTACAAAAAAGACGGTATATTTTTGAAGGTTACACTCTTGGCAACAGTATTTTCTACAGCCACTTGAACGTTCACCAGCCCTGCCGGCGTATCAAGAGAAAATTCTGTTGTCGGTTCATTCACGGGAATCATTCCGCTCTCTACCATGGCTGTGGCAAAACCAATCGTATCATGCCCACACATGGGAAGATATCCACCAACTTCAATATAAATTACACCTAAAGTTGCAGCAGGATTACACGGCGATGTAAGGACAGCTCCCGACATTACGTTGTTGCCCCGTGGTTCAAACATCAGCATTTTTCTGATCCAGTCCAGGTTATCCCGCATATACAACATTTTTTCACCCATGTTTTTCCCTGGTATGATGGGTATTCCGCCTATAATATTTCTTGTTGGCTCGCCGGCAGTGTGCGTGTCAATTGTGGAAAATAGTTTGCTAAAACGCATATTTTTTATAACTCCTTTAATTTTAATCAGGTCTAACAGGCTACCTGTTTCAACCCTTGCGTTGCCCCTGATCTATACGAATTCAAGGAGTTTATTCACCTTCCGGCACTTTAACCCATTTTTTTTGCAAGGCATCAATGGTGCCGTCGTCTTGCAATTCCTTAAGGGCTTTATCGATTTCGTCAATATATTTACTGTCCTTGGGAAAAGCAAACCCGCAGGGCACTTTTGCCACTTCCTGGCCAACTATTTTGACTTGGCTTTGCGGATGGGTCTTCAGATAGTAAGCCACATTAGGAGTATCATAAATCGTAGCGTCTGCCGTTCCCTTTTCTACCTCCAAATACGCTGCCGATTGCTGCGGAAAAGCGATAATTTCGGAATCCGGAAAACTCTTGCTGGTATAAGCGTGCGCAGCGGCTCCTTTTTCCACTGCAATTTTTTTGCCGTGTAAATCATCCATACCGGTTAGGCTGGAATCTTTTCTGACAACCGCGCGCAGACCGGCATAGTAATAGGGGCTACTAAAGCCCATTTTTTTCTTTCTGTCATCGGTAATGCATACTTGTCCGGCTGCCATATTCACCTGACCGCTCTGTACAGAAACAAATAAAGGATCAAATTCCATAACTTTTAATTCATAGGTAAATCCTACTTTCTTACTAATCGCATCAATCAAATCTACATCAAAGCCAATCTGTTTGCCGTCGGCATCCTGATAGAAAAAAGGAGCATATGTCCCTATGCCAATTTGTAGTTTTTTCCCCTTTAAGGAGGTATCCTGGCTGGACACGGTATTACTGCTACTGCAGCCTGCTGCAAGAATAGAAAGAATAACTACAGAAACCAACATCAGGCACCATTTTTTAACCATCTTATTCATTAAACTCATCCCCCTGTTATTAAAAATGAAAAACGGCAATACTGCTTATGCAATAAAACGCGCTAAAAAAGATTGAGCCCGCTGTGTGCTCGGATTGGTAAAAAAGACATCAGGCCTTGAATCTTCCACAAGATTACCATCTGCCATAAACAAAATCCGGTCGGCTACCTCCTTGGCAAAACCCATTTCATGGGTAACGACAATCATCGTCATTCCCTCTTTAGCCAACTTACGCATTACGGCTAAAACATCACCAACCAGTTCAGGATCCAGTGCCGATGTTGGCTCGTCAAAAAGAAGCATTCGAGGTTCCATTGCCAGCGCCCTGGCAATCGCAACGCGCTGCTGCTGTCCGCCAGACAATGTATATGGCATCACACCGGCTTTATCGGATAAGCCAACTTTATCAAGCATTTCCAGGGCCTGCTCCCGCGCCACCTTTTTAGGCATTTTCTTCACAAGCACCAGCGCCAGCATAACATTTTCCACAACAGATCTTAACGGAAATAAATTAAAATGCTGAAATACCATGCCGACATCTTCCCTCAATTGCCTGATATCAAATTTTTCGTCAAGTGTATTGTTTCCGTTATAGAAAATTTCCCCTGCTGTTGGTTTTTCCAATAGATTCAAGCATCGCAAAAAGGTGCTTTTCCCTGCTCCGGAAGGACCAAGAATACAGGTTACCTCTTTTGCCTTGAAGTCAACATTCACATCATCCAAGACCGTAATATTATTGAATTCTTTCTTTAAATGACATACCTCGATCATCTTCTATCCACCCCCAGCTTATTCTCTAAGGCATTTAATAGAATGGTAAGCATTGAAATTAGGACCAAATAAACTAAAGCTAACAGCGTATAACTTTCAACGAGGTTAAAAGATGTCGCCGCATATTGCCCGGCTTGATAAGTCATTTCCGCAACACCAATTACCGTCAAAATTGATGTGTCCTTAATGGTTATAATAAACTGATTGCCAAGTGCCGGCAGCATGCTTTTAAAGGCCGGCGGAAAAATTAAGTGAATTAAAATCTGCAATTTATTCATACCGAGTGAATACCCGGCTTCCCACTGTCCTTTCGGCACATCGTTCAGTGCCCCCCGGACAAGTTCCGAAATATAAGCGCTGGCATTAATGGAAATGCACAGAATCCCTGCTATCTCCCGATTAAAATTAATATGTAGAATATGCGGTATAACAAAATAAATATAAAGCGCTTGCACGATAATTGGCGTGCTGCGGATTAGCCAAACATAGAAAGATGCGATTAACCTCAATACTTTAGACTTTGTCGTCCTAACGTAACCCGTACCAACACCAATTATAAAACCAACTAAAATACCAAGTACGGCTATGATAATGGTCATTTGTAACCCTTCAATAACTCTGGGAAATACGATAGGAATACAGCTCCAGTTAAACATTTACCAACCTCCGTTTATAGGCTACCTGTTTCAACGCTTGCGTTGCTCCTGGTCTATACGAATTCAAGGAGTTTATTCACCTTCCGGCACTTTAACCCATTTTTTTTGCAGGGCATCAATGGTGCCGTCGTCTTGCAATTCCTTAAGGGCTTTATCGATTTCGTCAATATATTTACTGTCCTTGGGAAAAGCAAACCCGCAGGGCACTTTTGCCACTTCCTGG
>DATMXV010000346.1:0-2654 GCA_035561335.1 Desulfitobacteriaceae bacterium | reverse complement strand
ATATAGTCTCTTCTCCTAAAGGTCAATAATGGTCAGACGAATTCTGACCATTATTGACTAAATTAAAAAGCCCGCTCCTGCCCGGTTTTATTCAAGACCGGGAGTGCGGGCTTTCAATATATAATATCAGATATTATCCTCAGCCAATACTTTATTGACAGTCACTAACATTTCTGACTTAACATTGTTCATGGTTTGAGCCAAGAGGTCCTTGTCAGATCCTTTAACAGAAAAATAAAACTTGATTTTAGGCTCTGTTCCGGATGGGCGGGCCATTACAAAGCCTCCGCCCTTAAAGGAAAACCGCAGGACATTGGAGCGCGGCAGATTCAAAGGATAGGATTTATTGTCAGCCATTAACTTACCGGATTTTCGTTCATAATCGTCGATCTTTTCAATGGGAATCCCGCCTAATTCCCTTATATCCGCTTCACGCAGGGCAGTCATTATTTGGGCCATTTTTTCTAGGCCGCTTTTCCCCTTCAGAATGATTGATTCCTGGTCTTCAAGATAATAGCCGAATTCTGAATATATCTCAGTTAATACCTGTGTCAGGTTGTATCCTTTAGTTAATTTATAAAACAGTGCCGCTTCCGCAATTAAGACAGCGGCAATGACTGCGTCTTTATCACGGACAAAATCTCCGGCCAAATAACCGTAACTTTCTTCAAAACCAAATAGGAAAACCCCTTTTTTATTTTCTTCCAGCTGCTTCTCTTTTTCCGCAATAAATTTAAAACCTGTCAGGACATTTTCTACCGCTGCGCCATAAGCCCAGGCAACTTCATCGGCTAAATCTGTTGAAGCTATAGTTTTAATAATCGTGGCATTATCCGGAAGAGTACCGGAGATCTTCTTCTGGGACAAGATATAAAGAATTAAAATAACGCCAATTTGATTTCCCGATAATAGCTGGTAGGTCCCTTGATTATCCCGGACTGCCACCCCCAAACGATCAGAATCAGGGTCAGTTGCTATGAGCAGGTCTGCTTCTTTCTTCTGCCCATATTGTTTAGCCAAATCAAAAGCAGACGGGATCTCAGGATTGGGGGAAGTTACTGTGGGAAATTCCGGATCAGGAAATTCTTGTTCCGCGACCACGGTCAGGTCCGAAAACCCCAATTCTGACAAGGCTTTCCGGACCAGGATATTACCCGCGCCATGCAAAGGGGAATAAACTATTTTCAAGAGATCCCCATGTTCTTTAATAATCTGCGGATTAAGGGCCAGGCTTTTAACCTTATCCAGATATTGCCTGTCAATTTCCGCCCCGATCATTACCAATAAGCCTGAAGCCAGGGCTTGCTCCTGCGACATAAGCCCGATATCTACCCAGCTTTCATGTTTCTGGATACAAGCAAGAATACTGTCAGCTTGTTCCGGAGGAACTTGTCCGCCATCTTCCCAGTATAGTTTATAGCCGTTGTATTCTTTGGGATTGTGGCTTGCTGTAATAACAATACCTGCTAAAGCTTGCAGGTGACGAACAGAAAAGGAGAGTTCAGGTGTTGGGCGCAGGGCGTCAAACAAATAGACTTTAATATCGTTATGAACTAAGACCAAAGCTGCCTCCAAGGCAAACTCGCGGGAAAACCTGCGGGAATCATAGGCGATAACTACTCCTCTTTTTTTGCCTTCCGGACTGTAATTAATAATATACTCAGCTAAACCGAGAGTTACTTTACGTATTACATACTTATTCATGCGGTTAGTACCGGCTGCGCAAACTCCTCTTAAGCCGCCGGTCCCGAATTCCAAACAAGTATAAAAACGATCCTCAATTTCTTTAGGATCGGTTATGTTTTTTAATTCCTCTTGAAAGCCGGCATCAAAATAAGGATGTTCTGACCACAGTTTGAACTGTTCTTCATGCATAGAGCTTTGACCACTCCCTTCTTTTTCTCTTCAGTAAGTAACTTTGCCATAACTATAATGATAACTTTTTTGTATTTAGTATAACATTTCTCAGCCATTTCTTACATTTTTATTTTTTTATTACCATCCGGGATAATACAAACCAGGTTAACATGAAATCTTCAGGCGTGTCCATACCATTATTGCATTTATTATGGTACAAAATCTTTTACTTGCAGATTGTGAAAATGTAAAAAGGAGTTCCTGAAAAAAAACTCAAGTAACTCCTTTCCCGCTTAAATGATTATAAATTATCTTATTACACTGTTGATCAGGATATTCCGCAAGGCTGAACTTGGTTATCATCTGAACTGGGTTTCCAATTAATTGTATCTCCAATGTGAGTAGTGGTTAATTTTGCCCAATCGACAGGAAATTCAAGAACACTTACGGCATCCTATAATACGGAGAAATTTTATATGGTCTTAACTCATCCAGAATCGTCAATATTTTTCCCATTTGTTATAAATTTTCCTTTGCTGCCAATCCACTAAATTCCACGTTTAGACCCCTTGAGCAAAGTACCCAATATTCTATTTTCTGTACAATTTAATTTAGCTCGTCTAAAGTTAAGGAGAAACTGGGAACAAAACAGTCCATGAAATATTTTACCGCTGCAAGTTGAATTTGATCTATCTCCGCTTTGATACTTTTTTCAGCTTGTAAAAATTCTCCATTGCCGGTCTTAAGTTCTTCAATGCACTTCAGATAGGCACTGATCTTATCGGCGGCTTTAACTA
>DATMXV010000345.1:0-2045 GCA_035561335.1 Desulfitobacteriaceae bacterium | reverse complement strand
GTATTGTGAAAACAATATCCCTTATTTTAATCCTGAAGAAGAGACCGAAGTATTCGATGAGTTTGAAAATCAAGATTGTCAAAACGATGAAGATAGTGAAGAAAATGAACCAAATTACTACCCCGGAAGATATAATGATTTTATTAAACGTAAGGTTGTACATTTAAATTATTTCTACTCATAGGGTAAAATAACCCCTGGTCTTCCGGCAAAGGGTTATTTGAAAGCTCCTTCAAGCTATTATATAAAATTCCGGTAATCTGCCCAATTATCTTGTAAAAGCCTGGGGGTATCAAGTCCATATGGGCAATGATCCCTGCAATGATTACATTGCAGGCATGTGTCAATCTTTTTCATATTTTCCTGCCAGACCTTATTTAAGTATACAGAAGTCGGAGCACGGCGGATCATCAGGGACATCCTGGCGCAATTAGGAATATCAATTCCGGCCGGACAAGGTAAACAGTAGCCGCAGCCCCTGCAAAATTCCCCGCTTAGCATCTTCCTATCATGTTCAATTATTGTCGAAAGTGATTTATCAAGTACAGGCGGGTTTTTAGTATGGATAATTAATTCATTAAGCTCTTCTTCTTTTTGGATACCCCATATCGGCAAGACATTGTCAAACTGTGCCAGGAAGGCATACGCTGCAGCAAAATTTTTCAGAAGTCCGCCGGATAAAGCTTTCATAGCAATAAAACCGATGTTCCGTTCGGCACATAGCTTTACAAGTTTTGTTTCATTTTCTGTAGCCAGGTAACTGAATGGAAATTGAATCGTTTCGTATAATCCTGATTCCGCTGCCTCTACTGCTACAGAAAGCCTGTGATTGGTAATCCCAATATGGCGAATCAGCTCTTTATCCCTGGCCTCTGACATAGCTTCATACAGACCTGTCCCGTCCCCGGGTTGGGGGCAAAAACCGGGATTGTGAAACTGGTAAATATCGAGATAGTTTGTTTTTAACAGCTTAAGGGAGGTGTTTAACTGTTCCCAGAATTCAGCTGGAGTAGTTGCCATTGTCTTAGATGAAATGTAAATTTTATCTCTCACCGAACTTAAGGCCCAACCAATTTTTTCTTCGCTATCTGTATAAAATCTGGCTGTATCGAAAAAATTCAGGCCGCTTTGATAAGCTTTATTTAATAAATAAGAAGCCGTATCCCGGTTAATTCGTTGAATCGGCAGTGCTCCAAAGCCATTTTTACTTGCCATAATACCTGTGCTTCCTAATATTAATGTATTCAAAATTTCCCTCCTTAAAAATATCAGAAATTCTATTAAGGCCAGTTTGATTATCTAACCTGATTACTGTGCAAAGGTATTAAGTTTAGCGCTTACTTTTACGACGTAAAAAATAAAGATAACCTAAAACTGTCAGGGTACTGCAGAGAATCAGCCTGATTCTAAAATCTCCAGAGGAATTTTGCCAAATTCCAAGATAACCAAAAAACATAAAGATACCGGCAGAAACAATTTTTACTGCTCTCTCCGGGATCTTTTTACCTAATACAACCCCAATTGTAATCCCAATTATATTAGATATCATCATGCCAATTGTAGTACCAATCCAGACATTAAAAACAGATTCGAATTTAGCTGCCAGTGCTATTGCTGCTAACTGGGTTTTATCCCCCATCTCGGCTATGAAAAAGGCAATTGTCACCGTCCAAAACGGAGTAAAGTAAACCTTTTGGTCTTCACCTTGCAAAGTATCCCCTCTTAGAGTCCATAATCCGAAAATAATAAAAGACAAGGCCGCGATTAACTGGATTTGTCTTAGGGGAATAAAGTTTGTGAGATAATCTCCAAGTGCGACTGCCAACAAATGGTTCAACAGTGTAGCAACTAATACCCCTGCCAGAACAACCCTGGCTTTGTAACGAGTGGCGAATGCCATACCCAATAACTGGGTCTTGTCACCCATTTCCGCCAAGACTACAAATAATGTTGAATAAACCAAGGCTTCCAAAAATTGTACCTCCAGAGAAACTAATTTATATGATATGATGCTTTTCAGACGAATTTTCTGCTGTCTCCAAAAT
>DATMXV010000344.1:0-13758 GCA_035561335.1 Desulfitobacteriaceae bacterium | reverse complement strand
AAGAAAAACTAGGTTATAAACAAGGAATTAGTGAATTAAATGAGAACCTGAATTCTCTTGTTGCTGAAGACAAGATTTTAGAAGATATGCTCAAGAGCTTGGGTATTGAAGGAGTTTTTGTTATAGTTGAAAACGCCCAGATAGGTTGCCTGAGAAAAGCGGGGGGAAGTTTTCGGGAAAAACAAAATGAGCAAATCGAAATGGAGGATTTCTTCCATCGTGATCAAAGGCTTGGGATGGAAGCCAGGATGCTCCCGGATGATTTTCCGGCAGCGATTTATATTCCTTTTGTTTCCCATGATTCCGCCTGCGGAATATTTTTTGGTCATCGGACTTCGCGCATTAAATTTGTCCAAGCAGATTTAGCTTTTTTCACTTTGCTTGCCGGTCAATTGGCTCATCGCTTAATAATGACCTTTGTAATTAGAAAATTAAATAAGGAAAATAGATTTCTTGCTAATATTAACAGAAAATTAACCAAGGAAAACATATTTCATATCAAAAATTACCGGGATTCACATCGCAGGATTCTGGAACTTCAATCAATCACAAACTCTTTGGCGAGAAACCTTGAGCAAGAGCGGAAGCTCATAGTCAGGGAGATATACAATGGTCCCTTGCATTCCGGTTTGGACTTATGCCGGTGGACGAAATACCTTAAGGAAGAATCCCTGCCTAATAATAAAAAGCAGGAGATAATTAATCATTTACAGGACCTGGTTGAGGATGTTAATCATGAACTTCATTTAATTGCCGATGAATTGCATCCCCCGACTTTAGCTGATTTAGGACTGCTTACGGCCATAGAATTGCTGTGCCAGGAGATAATGCTTAAGGAACAGAGCCTGATCTCTCTGAAAACAAGTGGTATTAGCAATGAAGACCGTTTTAAGGAAGAAGTAGAAATAACAGCTTACCGTTTTTTACAGGAAGGGATTATGAATTCGATCCGGCACTCCGGGACTAACAGGCAGAGGGTTTACATTGAACTGAACGAATCCGGGCTTGAATTAAAGGTAAGTGACCTAGGGCGGGGTTTTGACGTCAGTCAGATAGAAGAATGGTTGTTAAAAGGAACTCATGTCGGCATAGCTGAAATGAAAGAACGAATCGAGAGTCTGAGTGGTAAACTTGAGATTAATTCAGTAATCCACAAGGGAACAACCATCAAAGCTACTATCCCGGTATTAAGCTTGGGATAACAGAATATGGTCTGCAAATTAATCACTCACGCTAAAAGATGACGGCCGGACCTGGGTTTCAGCAGTTTCCCCGCTGGACAATAACCTTTCCAGGACGTTTTGGTCCGGCGTAAGAAAGAGTGTCCAGTTTTTTTCGTAGATTATCATGCCGGGTTTGGCCCCAGAAGGTTTTTTAATATGTTTTATATGGGTATAGTCCACAGGAACAAGGGCAGAGCTGCGGGCCTGACTGAAGTAGATGGCCAGGGCGGCCGCTTCTTCAAGAGTTGTGTCATCAGGAAATTCCTCGCCCTCCTGAAGCGGGACCAGGACGTGGGAGCCGGGTATGTTTTTTACGTGGAGCCAGAGGTCGCTCGGCTTGCCTTTTCGTAAAGTAAGCCAGTCGTTCTGAAAATTGTTCTTGGCGACGAAAATTATTCTGCCGTTGCTGGAAAGGAAAGTCCGTGGTTTGGGACTTTCTTTTTTTGCTGCTTTTTTAGGCCGCTGTCCCTTTTTGTTGATTTGCTTGCCTGTCACATATTTCTGTTCGGCCAATTCACTGTGGATATCGTCGAGTTCAACAAGATTTACGGCCTGATCGATGCTCACTATCAGGGAATCCAAATAACGGAGTTCCAATAAGGTTGAGGTTTTGAGGGGTTCGGTTTTTTGAATAGTGGTTTTGGCTTTATTGTAAAGGCGGTAATAGCGCTGGGCGTTCTCGATGGCGCTTAAATTTGGCTTGAGCGGGATAGTCAGTGCGGCAAAATCAGGCTGGTGATAATCTTCAACAGTAACTTCTTGGGCCCCGGCAGGTATACGGTAGAGGTTGGCAGTGATCAGTTCCCCCAGTTTTTGATAATTAAATGATTTTTGGGAGGAAGCGATTGCCTCTTCATAGAGACAGAGTTTTTTGCTCAGGTGTTTGCCATAATCCTGAATAATCTTTTTTAAGGATCCCCGTTTTGCTTCCAGGGTGTTATTATTTGTTTTCAAACTGTAGAAACGTTGCACAGCCTCGTTTAGGGTTGGAACAGGAACGGCCGTTAAGCCCAGGTATTGCTGGAAAGGGACAAATGTAAAAGCCAGCGGGCTGATATTAGGTTTCTGAAAGTTTGGTTTCATTTCGTAATAGAGACAGGGTTGAATTTGTGCTGTTCCCGCGGGTACTGCCAGCCTTGAATAGCTTTGAAAAAGACGGGCCAGATCAATTTCTCCGCACTCCTGCAAGCGGGTATTGTCCTCCAGGCCTGCCTGCAGGATAAGTTCCTGGGCCAACTCAGGGCTTATTCCGGCAAATTTGCTGACTATAATTTCCGCAATCCGGTTTTCCAGGGGTCCGGTGTACAGTTGTTTGCGCCAGAAGACCTCATCGCTTAAAGGGTCGGATTTTCCCTGCGCGGGAGGGGCGAGGTAATCACGGCCGGGCAAGACTTCCCGGTATCGGCTTAAGTTATGGCTGTAACGTTTCAGGCCGTCAAGGATACAATTTTTCCCGGGATCAACCAGGATAAGGTTGCTGTGTTTGCCCATGATTTCCAGATAGAGTCCCAGGCGAACCTGGTCGCCGGCTTCATTGAGGTTTTGGATGACTAAAGTTACCACCCTTTCCAAACCTTTTTGCTGTAAGGCGATAATTTTGCCGCCTTCAATATGCTTGCGTAAGATCATGCAGAACATGGGCGGGGTTTGGGGATTTTGCTTATTCTCATCGCTTATGTTAAAACGCGCTGCGGTCGCATTAACATTCAGAAGAAGACGAAATTGCCGGCCTGAATTTCTCAGTAAAAGATGAATTTCTTCTTTTTCCGGCTGATAAACCTTATCAATCCGGGCCCCGGCCAACCGGGGCGCAAGTTCGCTCACTAAATGGGCGATGGTGACTCCGTCCATAGCCATAATAATAAAATCCCCTTTCCGCATTATTCATACATTTAATTATAGCATTTTTTTGATGGCATTTTTTTTATGATAGCGGAATATGGATGGACTAGCCATACTTAGTTGATAGGGAGGAGTAGTCTATGCGGCAAAGGGCTTGGCACGTTTTACCTTGGTTGGAAGTGGCGAAAATATTAAAGGTCCATCCGGAAAAAGGCCTGGATTTAAGGGAAGTCAAGCGGCGCCTGACGGAGTTCGGGAGAAATATTCTGACAGCCAAAAAAAAGATTAATCCGGTGTTCTTATTCCTGGGCCAGTTTAAGGACTTCATGGTCCTGGTGTTATTGGCGGCGACACTTGTTTCCGGATTATTGGGTGAAATAGCGGATGCGGTAACAATTATGGCTATCATTATTATCAATGCTATTTTGGGTTTTATTCAGGAATACAGGGCGGAACGGTCTATGGAGTCCCTGCGTTTGCTGACAGCGCCGGAAGCGCGGGTTTTGCGGGAGGGTGTGGAAGAACGGATTCCTGCCGCCGACCTTGTGCCGGGGGATATCGTTTTATTAGAGGCCGGGGACCGGATTCCGGCGGATTTACGCTGGATCCAGGCTGTGAATCTGAGCGTTGAGGAATCAGCCCTGACCGGCGAATCCCAGGCAGTGACCAAATCTATAGCGCCGATGCTGGATGAATTGACTCCGATGGCAGACCGCCGCAATCTTGGTTATATGGGCACAATTGTGGTTAACGGCAAAGGTGCCGGAGTAGTTATTGCCACCGGTATGAATACCGAGATGGGTGTTATTGCCGAGATGATCCAGGATGTGGAAGAAGAAGAGACCCCCCTGCAGAAACGTTTGGCTCAACTGGGTAAATGGCTGGTGACAGTTTGTCTGGGGATTTGTATTCTGGTAGTTATTACCGGCATTTTGCGAGGGGAAAGTTTCTATAAAATGTTTCTTGCCGGCGTCTCTTTGGCCGTGGCGGCTATCCCTGAGGGATTACCGGCTATTGTAACGGTTGTCTTGGCGCTCGGTGTTCAGCGGATGGTTAAAAAACAGGCAATTATCCGAAAACTTCCGGCAGTAGAAACCCTGGGCTGTGCCACGGTAATATGTTCGGATAAGACAGGGACCTTGACCCAGAATGAAATGACTGTCCGGCAAATTTATTCTGACAGGCGGATGATTGGAATCAGCGGCTATGGCTATGATCCCAAAGGGGATTTTCATGGGGCTGATCCCGCTAAAGAAAAGGACCCTTTGCGAGCAGGCCTGAGAATTGCCGCTCTTTGTAATAATTCAATCCTGACAAAGAAAGGGGTCCAGATTGCCGGTCTGTTCCGTTCCGCCTCTAATAAAGCGCCTTGGGGAATTGACGGGGACCCTACTGAGGGAGCGCTCCTGGTGGCCGCGGCTAAAGCGGGGATCTGGCGGGAGGCCCTTGAGCGCAAGGAAAAGCGGATTGCCGAAATTCCTTTTGATTCTGAGCGGAAACGGATGAGTGTGGTTTACCAAACCAAACAAGGCAAAAAAGCTTATATTAAGGGTGCGCCGGATGTGGTTTTAAAATTATGCCGCTGGGAATTAACGTCCAAGGGTTTGACGGAACTTACAGAAGCACGCAAAAGGGAGATCATGCACGCTAATGATAAAATGGCCGGACAGGCTTTACGTGTCCTGGCCCTGGCTGAAAGACCATTATCACCATTGTCCGAGACCGCTAAACCTGCTGAGCAGATCGAAGAAGAACTTACTTTTGTCGGGCTGGCAGGGATGATTGATCCACCCAGGGCCAGTGCCGGCCAGGCCATTCGGGTTTGCCGCCGGGCAAAAATCAAGCCGGTCATGATTACCGGTGATCACCGCTTGACCGCGGAAGCGGTTGCCCGGGAACTGGGGATAATCAGTACGAATATGTCCGGGAAAAATTCTTCTGAGGTCCTGACCGGAGTGGAAATCCAGCAAATGGATGATGAGGAATTAGCCCGGTCAGTTATGGATACTGCCGTTTTTGCCAGGGTGACGCCGAAAGATAAGCTGCGGATTGTCCGGGCCTATAAAAAGCGCAACCAGGTTGTAGCGATGACAGGTGACGGGGTTAACGATGCTCCGGCGCTCAAAGAGGCTGATATTGGGGTGGCAATGGGGAAAACCGGAACAGATGTGACTAAGGAAGCCTCGGCAATGATTCTGGGTGATGATAATTTTGCCACAATTGTGGCGGCAATAGAAGAAGGCAGGGGGATTTACGATAATATCCGCAAATTTATTCGTTACTTGCTTTCCTGTAATCTGGGAGAAGTCCTGATGATGTTCCTGGCAGCCTTGGTTGGCTTACCTTTACCCCTGCTGCCGATCCAGATCTTGTGGATGAACCTGGTGACAGACGGCCTGCCGGCGATGGCCTTAGGCGTGGGTCAGGCTGAACCGGGGATTATGAACCGGCCGCCGCGGACCCCGGGAGAAAGTATCTTTGCCCGTGGACTGACAGCTAAAATTGTAGCTTTGGGAACTACGATTGGCTTGGGGACACTTGTCGTCTTTGTCGCCGCCCTTTTTCTGGGTGAGACTTTGCAGAGCGCCCGGACGATGGCTTTTTGTACGATAGTATTTTTCCAGTTGATTCACGTTTTCGACTGTCGTTCGGAAGAACGGGGAATCTTTGAGCTGGGTATTTTCAGCAACATGTATCTTGTGGCTGCGGTTGCAGTTTCGACAATCATGCAATTGGGTGTTGTCTATATACCTGTCCTGCAGGTGATCTTTAAGACAACTCCTTTAGGAGGGTGGCAATGGGGCCTGGTTCTGTCTGTCGCCTGTGCCCCAACTATTATTATGGGTCTGGTGCACTTGATTAAGAATACCTGGATTGCCAGGACTTCCTATGCCCGGCGTTGAGTTGGCCGGGATTTGAGTGATTTCCCCGTGTATTCGTGTATACTTGGGTAAATGGTTGACCTGCCGCCTGGCGCGTAGTATTCTAAATTCAATTCACAGTATATAATTTAATTCATAATTATATACTGTGAATTTTGCCTTATTATTGAAAAGAGGGGTGCAAGATGGAGTTTTGGAAAATGCATGGTCTGGGGAATGATTTTATTTTCCTTGATCATTTTTCTCTGAACTCAGGCGCTTTTAATTATCCGGAATTGGCCCGGCAGCTCTGCCATCGCCAGTTTGGTGTTGGAGGCGATGGTCTGATCCTGGTGCTCCCTTCCGCTGTTGCCGCTGCCAGGATGCGTATTTTTAATTCCGATGGTTCAGAAGCGGAAATGTGCGGCAACGGGATCCGCTGTTTTGCCCGTTTTATCTTTGAAAAGGGCTATACCAGGGCAAATCCCTTAACCGTGGAGACCCTGGCGGGTGTGGTTACCCTGAAACTTTGTTTTGAAGGGGACAGGATAAGTGCTGTTAATGTAGATATGGGACAGCCTGTCTTAAAACCTCAGGACATTCCTGTTAACATTTTAAGAGGACCTGTAACGGGAGCTTCTTTGGAAGTTGCAGGGCTTAGCCTTCAATATTCCGCAGTTTCTATGGGTAATCCTCACTGCCTGGTTTTCTGGGAGGATTTTTCCACCCTGGATTTGGCCAGGCTTGGCCCGGCTATCGAAAACCATCCCCTGTTTCCGAAAAAAACCAATGTTGAGTTTATCCGGGTTGATTCTCCCGGGGAAATAACTTTGAAGGTCTGGGAACGCGGTGCCGGACCTACCCTGGCTTGCGGGACGGGGGCTTGCGCCGCCGTTGTTGCTTCCGTACTTAACGGTTTAACCGAAAGGGCTGTAACTGTACATTTACCGGGGGGCGACCTGCAAATCGAATGGAATGAGGATAATCATGTTTACATGACCGGACCGGCGGTTTACACTTTCCGCGGTGTCTTGTTATAATAGAAAGAATATTGATTATTTAAGTCAGAAAAAAATATTTTAATGGATATATTAAGGAGGACGTCACAGTGGAAGAAGCATTAAGAATGCAAGCAATCCCCCCCTATCTCTTTGCGCGGATTGATGAGAAGATTGCTGCGGCCAAAGCTAATGGAGTAGATGTAATTAGTCTGGGGATTGGGGACCCTGATCTGCCGACGCCGGCTAATATAATTGAGCGCCTGGTTTCAGCCGCTCATAATTCGGAGAACCATCGTTATCCGTCTTATGTCGGTTTGCTGGAATTCCGGGAAGCGGTTGCCGAGTGGTATAAACGCCGGGCGGATATTGTTTTAGATCCCCGGACAGAGGTCCTGGCCCTGATCGGTTCCAAAGAAGGGATTGCCAATATATCCTATTGTTATCTCAATCCCGGTGATTATTCCCTGGTCCCGGATCCCGGTTATCCGGTGTACGGGATCGGGGCCTTGCTTGCCGGCGGCATTCCTTATGCCATGCCTTTAAAAGAAGAAAACGGTTTCTTGCCTGATCTTGAGGCAATTCCTGCCGCTATCGCCCAAAAAGCGAAACTGATGTTTTTAAACTATCCGAATAATCCGACAGGTGCTGTGGCTGAGGAAAGCTTCTATTTAAAAGTTATTGAGTTTGCGAAAAAATACGATATCATAATCTGCCATGACGGGCCGTATTCGGAAATTGCTTACAATGGCTACAGGCCTTTGAGCTTCCTGGAAATACCCGGGGCCAAAGATGTGGGGATTGAATTTCATTCAATGTCCAAGACTTATAATATGACAGGCTGGCGGATAGGTTGGGCGGCAGGGAATGCTGAGGTTATTAAAGTTCTGGGCAGGTTGAAATCAAACGTTGACTCGGGGGTTTTTCAAGCTGTGCAGGAAGCGGCAATTGAGGGCCTGTTGGGGAGCCAGGAGGCAGTGCGGGCGGTTAATAAGGTTTATCGGGAGCGTCTGGATATAGTAATCAAGGGTTTGTCTGATCTGGGCTGGAAACTGGAAAGGCCCAAGGCGGCAATTTATGTCTGGCCCAAAGTGCCCAAAGGATATACTTCAGCTTCATTTTGTGAATTGGTCCTGGAAAAGGCCGGTGTGGTTGTAACACCCGGCAACGGTTATGGTGAGTATGGGGAAGGTTATTTCCGTATTTCCTTAACAATCAGTACTGAACGCTTAAGGGAAGCTATCCAGCGGATGAAAGATAATTTAGGGCAGTTGGAATTTTAAGGACTCAGGCAAACGGACCCGTTTTACGAGGGTTCGTTTTGCTCGTTAAGCGGCAGGCAGTTTCTTTAACTTGCTGAAATATGTTATGATAAGCTAGTGGTTGGGAATATTACATATAAAGGGGTGAATATCCCGGTTAAGGCAGTTTGACCGGGTAAAATGTGGCAAATAGTATGACCGGATTCGGACGCGGAGAAGCAAGCGGTAACGGTTATCATTTTACTGTTGAGATGAAATCTGTAAATCATCGTTTCCTGGAAGTAGTAGTCCGTCTTCCCAAAACCTATGGGGTGTTCGAAGATCGGATCAGGAAAATTATCCAGCAGAATGTTAAGCGGGGCCGCATTGAAGTTTACCTTAATCTAACGGAAACGCAAGAGAAAAAGAGATTGGTCAAGGTTGACAATGATTTGGCGCTATCGTATGATAAGACTCTGAAGGAGCTTGCCGCTGCCTTGGAGACAGTTTATCAACCTGATGTTTACCGTTTGGCAAGTTTGCCGGAGGTCCTGGTAATCCAGGAACCGGAAATAGATTTGGAGAGTATCTGGGAGGTTTGTGCCCAGGCCCTGACCTTGGCTTTGGACGGTTTTATAATAATGCGCCGGCTTGAGGGCGAAAAATTATCCGGAGACATAACAGGCAGATTAAATCTGCTTTCCGGGGAAATAGAAAAAATCGCTGTTCGTTCAGACCAGGTTGTACTTGATTATCAGAAACGGCTTCAGGAACGGATTCAGGTTCTGCTGGGGGAAGCCGTTGTTGATGAAGCAAGGATAGCTAATGAAGTGGCTGTATTTGCGGAACGCTCTTCAATAACGGAAGAGCTGGTCCGCCTGGACAGTCATTTGACCCAATGCCGTTCAGCTCTGAATAACGAGGAAGCGCTTGGCCGGAAGCTGGATTTTATAATTCAGGAAATGAACAGGGAAATCAATACCATTGGTTCCAAGGCAAATGATTTGCTGATCTCCCAGATAGTTGTAATCCTAAAGAGTGAGCTGGAAAAGATTCGTGAACAAATTCAAAATATTGAATAGAATGGAATGGAGGATTATACTTGGATATTAAACTTATCAATATCGGGTTTGGCAATATTGTTTCGGCAAACCGTATTATTTCTATAGTCAGTCCGGAGTCGGCTCCGATCAAAAGAATTATTCAGGAAGCCCGGGATACCGGGATGCTGATTGACGCCACTTATGGGCGCCGGACGCGGGCAGTGATTATTTGTGACAGTCATCATGTTATTCTCTCTGCTGTTCAGCCGGAAACCGTAGCGCATCGGCTTTTGGCCAAAGAGGCTGCCGCCCATGTTGACGACCCGGCAGATTAAAGGTAAGTAATTATGAAAGATAACCAGGGTTTGTTGATCGTTCTTTCCGGACCGTCCGGAGCAGGCAAGGGCACATTATGCCTGGAGTTGCTGCGCCGGCAAAAGTCAGTCAAATTCTCGGTGTCCTGCACTACCAGGGCGCCCCGCCCTGGGGAAATAGAAGGGAAAAGTTATTTTTTTCGGACTCATGAGGAGTTTGGAAAGATGATTAAGAATGATGAACTTTTGGAGTGGGCGGAATTTTGCGGGAACTTTTACGGCACCCCGCGCTTTGCTGTGAAACAATTTCTTGAGGATGGCTATGATGTAATCCTGGAGATTGATATCCAGGGCGCCCTTCAAGTCAAAAAACATTATCCGGAGGGGGTTTTTATTTTTGTGGCCCCTCCTTCAATATCTGTCCTTTCCCAACGGATCCATGAACGGGGAACTGAATCAGAGGAAGTTATTCAAGAACGTTTGGCCAAGGCCGGACAGGAAATGAGTTATCTTAAGGAATATGATTATCTGGTAGTTAATGATGAGATTTCCGGCGGAGTGGATAAACTGCGGAGTATCATTGTGGCGGAAAAATGCCGGGTAAAAAGGAATTGCAGATGTTTTAAGGGGGATATTCTGTTATGAAACAACCATCTCTCGATGTTCTCATGGAAAAAGTAGAAAGCAAATACACCTTGGTGGTAGCCACTGCCAAACAAGCTCGTCATTTGATGGAAACTTTAAACTATGAAGGTTATCCCAAAGGGTCCAAACCGGTAAGTATTGCTTTAGAAGAAATTGCCCAAGGCAAGATTCACATTGATAAAATAATCGACTAAGTGAGGGCTGGATAACTATGCTTGAGGGCAAAACAATCCTTATTGGCATTTCCGGCGGTATTGCTGCCTATAAAGCTGCCGAAGTTGTAAGCCGGTTACGCAAAGACGGAGCGGAAATCCACGTGGTGATGACAGAATCTGCGACTAAATTTATTGCTCCGTTAACCCTGCGCATCCTTTCGGCTAATCCCGTTCATACTGAGATGTTTGCCGAACCGAAACTTTGGAACGTGGAACACATTGCCTTAGCTGAAAAAGTTGACGCTGTTATTATTGTACCGGCAACGGCTAATATCCTGGCAAAAATGGCTATAGGTTTAGCCGATGATTTTTTATCAACAGTTCTTTTGGCTGTTCGCAAACCGGTTTTCGTGGCCCCGGCGATGAACCATGCGATGTACCATCATCCGGCAACCCAGGAAAATCTGACTTGTCTGCGCAAGCGGAATATCCAGATTATCGGCCCGGCAACGGGCTTTCAGGCCTGTGGGACCGAGGGTGACGGCAGAATGAGTGAACCGCAGGAAATTGTGGCTAAAGTCAGGGAATATTTTTCGCTGGTAAAATGCCTTGAGGGGAAAAAGGCCCTGGTTACCGCCGGGGGCACACAGGAACCTATGGACCCTGTACGTTATTTGGGAAACCGAAGCTCCGGTCTTATGGGTTATGCCGTGGCCCAGGCTTTGCAGGAAGCGGGGGCGGAAACCACGTTGATAAGCGCCCCGACCGCGATTGAGGTCCCGGCAGGGGTTAAGCGGGTCTCCGTGACAACGGCCCTCGAAATGTATGAAGCTGTTATGGAACGTTTCCCGGAAAATGATATTATTGTCAAGGCCGCGGCAGTGGCGGATTACAGGCCGGTCGATATTTCCGAACAGAAGATAAAGAAACAGAAATCAAATTTGTACGTGGAGTTAATCTCAAATCCTGATATTCTCGATGAAATTGGCCGGAAGAAGACCCATCAGTTTTTAGTGGGCTTTGCTGCGGAAACGGAAAACTTGTTCCAATATGCTCAAGAAAAAATGGCCAGGAAAAATGTGGATCTCCTGGTTGCCAATGATGTGACGAAACCGGGGGCAGGATTTGGCAGCCCCACTAATATAGTCAGCTTTCTTTTCCGGGATGGAAAAAGAAAAGATTGGCCCAAATTACAGAAAATTGAGATCGCCCGCCATCTTATTCGTGAGATTACTGTTATGATGGGCCTGGAGAAGAAGGAGGAATAAATAAAAAATGGTCAAAAAACTGTTTACTTCTGAGTCAGTGACAGAAGGTCATCCCGACAAGATCTGTGACCAGATTTCCGATGCAATTTTAGACGCCATCTATGCTTTGGATTCTGAGGCGCGGGTTGCCGTGGAAACTACAGTTACAACCGGCCTGGTCCTTGTCTGCGGCGAAGTAACAACTAAATGTTATGTTGATATTCCTGTAGTCGTGCGTGAGACAATCAGGGAAATTGGTTATACGCGCGCCAAATTCGGGTTTGATGCCGATACCTGTGCGGTCCTGATTTCGCTCGGGGAGCAATCCGCCGACATTGCCCTTGGGGTTGATAAAGCTTTGGAGGTAAAGACCGGAGAAGCAGCGGAGAAAGATCTTGAATCAACCGGCGCCGGTGATCAGGGAATGATGTTTGGCTATGCTTCCAATGAGACAGAAAGTTATCTGCCCCTGTCAATAGACCTGGCCCATCGCTTGGCTTTGCGTTTAAGTAAAGTCCGTAAGTCCGGGGAACTGGACTATCTGCGGCCGGATGGAAAAACTCAGGTTACTGTGGAATATGAGGATAATAAACCTGTCAGGATTGATACGATTGTGATCTCAACCCAGCATCATCCGGAGGTTTCGCAGGAACAAATCCGCCGGGATATCCTGGATCATGTTGTTTTCCCAACAGTTCCCACAGGGCTTTTAGATGACAAGACAAAGTATTTTGTTAATCCAACAGGACGTTTTGTCATTGGCGGGCCTCAGGGTGATTCCGGGGTAACCGGGCGCAAGATTATCGTAGATACTTATGGAGGCGTGGCCCGGCACGGCGGAGGCGCTTTCTCCGGGAAAGATCCCACAAAGGTTGACCGTTCTGCAGCCTATGCCGCCCGTTATGCCGCCAAGAATATTGTAGCCGCCGGGATAGCCGACCGCTGTGAGATTCAGTTGGCTTATGCTATTGGCGTAGCCCATCCTGTTTCTGTTTCGATCGAAACATATGGTACCGGTAAGATTCCCGATGAAAAAATAGTGGAATTGATTAATACTGTCTTTGATTTCCGGCCGGCAGGAATAATCAAGGCCCTCAATTTGCGTCGTCCGATCTATAAACAACTCGCCGCCTACGGACATTTCGGGCGTACTGACCTGAACCTTCCCTGGGAAAAGACAGACAAGGCTGCAGAACTGAGGAAATTGGCCGGTCTGTAAGGTTGGATTCCAAAATCTTAACTGTTTTATTAACTACTGTAATTTGGGTTTGGAGATACTTGGGTCCTGCCAACAAAACGCGAATTTCATACGCTAAGCTATAAAAAGATAGAAAAAGTCTGTTAAACTTTTTTACTTTATATTAAAGGACTAACATATTCCAAGTATTGGGATATGTTTTTTATTTGGAGTAGTACCAGTGAAGCTGTCGCAGCCCGCAAATAGTGGTTCAGCGATAGCCTTATTCCAAGTAATGTAATCTTTCAAGGATCCCTTCTGCCGGTACTCCGGCATCATGAAACCATACAATATAATTAAGCTGTATCAAAAAATATGTCGCTTTATATAATATTCTAAACATTATAGGTAAATCTGGGTCAAAAAGGTTGCCTGGTTGTTAATTTATGGTATATAGTAAAAGACAAAATGAGGAGATGGTAAAAGTGAAAAAATCAAGGAACTTATTATTATTAATTTCTATTTTGTCATTTGTACTTATTGTAAATGTTACTCCATTACTCGCATCAATAGATGGTGAGCTTTTTAAAACTACACAATCAACTCCAATGAAACAATCAAACTCTTCGAGTTCAACTACAATAATGACCATGTCGGCTAACGAAGCTTTGGCATTCAGGTCATATAGTACAAATGGTTACAATTATTACATGGGTACAAAACAAGGCACTGGAACTGTCTATGGTTACGTATTGGACTCTAAAGTAACTTCCGACATTATTCCTGGAACTATATACATTCTTAATTTATACTCAAGCGAGAGTGAAACCGTTATCCTTCAAGAAATATCATATAATTGCGCTTTGAATCCTTACGCTTCTAATTATACTTATAAGCAAATGCATTTGTTGAAGGTGCAAGATTACTGTGATTATACTGGTTATGTGCATACAGCATCTGGTTATGTCCATACTAATTTTGACACTGGTAATACATCTGCTTACTATGTATC
>DATMXV010000343.1:0-12569 GCA_035561335.1 Desulfitobacteriaceae bacterium | reverse complement strand
CTTATTTGTCTTCATACCTTTATTAATTGCCAGTTGCGCTTACCTCTTCCTGCAATTTAACAATTTCCCTGTTTTTAGAGAAAATCCACTTGGCAAAACGCGTATTGTTCCGATGCAGACGCATGTTCTCTTTTTCTAATTTCCGGACCAACAATATCTTTTCCCTTTCAACCTTTTCCAAAAGATTCATCAGTACCCTTCGGCTAACCCTCAAATGTTCAATCCGGTGTTCCAGTTCCTGTACCTTCGCCCTCAGTAAATATACCTCTTCATTGGGACCCAAATTAATTGCACCCCCAGCAAAAATATATTTATAATATATGCTGATAAGAACTGTTTTAAACCTTCGTGTTAAAAAATACCTGGACCCGCCGCACAGCTTCTGTCATTTCTTTCTCATCCTGCACTAAAGCAATCCGTACATATCCCTCACCATATTTACCAAAAGCCACTCCCGGCACTACTATTACCCCAGCCTCCCGGGCCAGACATTCCGCAAATGTAAAGGAATCCTGGTTAGCAGGAACAGGCGCCCAGATAAACATGGTAGCCTGAGGACTTGGCATTGACCAGCCGACTTCAGCACATCCCTCAAGCCAAATATCCCTTCTCCGTTGATAAGCTTGACGATTATTCTCAACTTCATCCTGATTTCCTAAAAGTGCAGCCGCTCCTGCTTTTAAAACCGGTCCAAAAACTCCATAATCAATATTTTCCTTAAGTAGTGTAAGGGCAGCGATAGTATCAGAGTTTCCCACAACAAATCCTAAACGGGCCCCTGCAAGATTATATGTTTTAGATATTGAGTGGAATTCCACGCCTACTTCCTTGGCATTCTTTGCTT
Organism: Desulfitobacteriaceae bacterium; assembly: GCA_035561335.1. Taxonomy (GTDB): domain Bacteria; phylum Bacillota; class Desulfitobacteriia; order Desulfitobacteriales; family Desulfitobacteriaceae; genus UBA2264. The sequence continues at coordinate 11,725 of DATMXV010000343.1, read as the reverse complement.
GCATAAAACTTGGAGGCCGGTAATCTCCAAACGCTAATTCCGAATAGGCGGCATCATGACAAACTATAATATCATACTCTTTAGCAAAAGCAGCCACTTCATCAAAATATGAAAGCGGGGCTACCGCAGAAGTAGGGTTGTTGGGATAATTCAGAAATAATATTTTAGCCTTAGCGGCAATCTCAGGCCTAATCGCTGTTAAGTTCGGTAAAAATGCCTGTTCAGCCAATAAGGGAAGCGACACCTTCCGCCCGCCCGCCAGAAGTAAGCCGACAGTGTAAATCGGGTACCCCGGGTCAGGAATAAAGGCGATGTCGCCAGGATCTATATAAGCCATAAAAATATGAGCTAACCCGTCTTGTGAACCCATTAGCGGCAAAATTTCTTTTTCCGGATCGAGTTCAACATTAAAACGTAGTTTATACCAATCTGCACAGCTTTGCCGAAATTCTTTTGTTCCCCTGCTCATGGTATAACCATAAAGACCCCCATCTAAAACGGCTTGACTCAGAACTTGCTGAACATGCCTGGAAGGCGCCCTGTCCGGGCTCCCAACACTTAAATTAATAAGTTCCCTGCCTGCCGACTCCAACTCCTTCCGTATATCATCCATTTGCGTAAAAATTGAAGCACCCAGTCCTTGCAACCGTCTCGCTAACACAAATCTCACATCTCTTCCTAAAATAGTATAATCAATATCCCAATTCTTTTATCTGCCGGACAACATCCATAGATACTCCCCATTTTCCAAGGGTAGCATTTGGTTTATTATCGCCGTGAAAATCAGATCCTCCGGTTATAATTAAATTATGTTGGCGGGCAATTTTACCATAAAACTCCATATGAAGACTATTATGATCAGAATGAAAGACCTCCAGTCCTTGCAACCCTTCCTTAACCCAGGAAGCAATCGTACTTTCCTTAAGTCTTTGTAAGCCAGGGTGGGCAAGGACGGCAACACCTTTGGACTCCCGGATAAAACGAATTCCTTCCCCAACATCCAGTTTGAATCTGGGGACATAAGCCGGTGCACCTAAGCCCAGGAAACGAACAAACGCTTCCTGAATATCAGTTACATAGCCGTGTTTAACCAACGCTTGTCCGACATGAGGCCGTCCTATCGACTCCCCCCGGGAAAACTGCAGGACATCCTCAAACCGGATCTTAATATCTATTTGTTTCAGTTTATCCAAAATCTCCCTGATCCTTTTGGAGCGTGACAATTGTAATTCAGCCAAACGTTCCCGCGTTATTATAGATTCACTGTCCAACTGATAACCTAAAATATGCACCTCTTTATCTTCCCAAACTGTATTTAACTCTACTCCCCGGAGAATTACCAGGCCAAATTTACTCCCGGAGATTTCAGCTTCGCTCCACCCGGATATTGTATCATGATCTGTCACAGCTATAGCTTTCAGCCCCCTTTCGGAAGCAAGTTTAACTAATTCGCCAGGTGTTAATATACCATCTGACGCGGTAGTATGACAATGCAAATCAGCCTCCGGGATTAACCCCAATTCAGGTTTCACTCCAACTTATCTCCTTTTTGCTGAGAATAAACAACATTCGATAAACATTACCTTTTACAGTTATTTTAACACGGATAAGAGCAGACGCATAAAATTCTTATTAAATATCTTTTCGATTTCTTCATTTGTAAAACCTGCTTTTCTAAGGTCCTGAGCCAAACCGGGATATTGAGAAGCATCTGTCAACAGTTCGGGCACTTCAGCAATACCGTCAAAATCTGAACCCAGTCCTACCACATCAACACCTGCTACCTCCGCAATATAAGAAATATGACGGATAACATCCTCTCGTTTGGCCACAGGATTTGCGGTTAAAAACGGCGGATTGAAATTTACACCTACAACTCCGCCATTCGCTGCCAAACTTTTTAATTGCTGATCGCTTAAATTCCGGGGATGTGCACAAAGCGCCTTGGTACATGAATGTGAGGCAACTACCGGGTATTGGGAATATTCTAAAACATCCCAGAATCCATACTCATTAAGATGGGAAACATCGATAAGCATTCCTAATTGATTTAAGCGCTCGATAACCTGTCGCCCAAATAAAGTAAGACCGGCTTTTGGGTTTAATGATCCCACTCCACACCCGAGAGCATTCTGCTGGTTCCAGGTTAAACCAAGTGACCTTACGCCCAACTCAAATATTTTATCAACCATTAAAATATTATCTCCCAGGATTTCGCCGCCCTCAACACTTATAAGTATCCCTACTTTTTGTTTATCCGGAATTCTGAACAAATCTTCTCTTTTTAAAATTGGAAAAACTGCATCTTTATTTTCGCTTATAAACCGGTTAGCCGCATCTAACAATTGAAAGCCGCGCCGGATTGCTCTGTCAGGCTTATATTCACTCTCAATAAAAGCCGCCATAAACTGGAGAGCAACATTACCTTCTTTTGCCTTCGGCAGATCCCAATGGCCCTTTTCACTGGCATCAGTAAGTGTTCTCTTAGACATAAGATAATCACCCAGACTATCACAATGTCCATCTATAACCCAAATTGATTCCAAGGTTAATTCCTCCTCACGGGGGTCTATCCAAAAAATAAATTGTTTCGTATATTATACAACTCCGGGAGGATTCAGTGTACGTTCTCCGTTGCTCAGGATCTACTCACTCAACTACACAGCTAAAGTGCCAAACCTCTGGGTTAGTCTGCATGTAAACCCTTGGCCCTTCTTAACGCTGCTCCGTTTCGTTTGCTTAACGATCCTCCGCCAAACGGTTCTCTTTACACTTGAATCTCCCTAATTTGATTTTTATTCACTGTGGCGCTAAACAATCACGGTGTATTAATAATCCTGTTTTTGGGCAATAAAAACACCCGTCAATTTCACTGACAGGTGCAAATAAGCTTAACGTGGTCCAACAATCAACTTTATCGCCGTTCGCTCTTCCCCTTCAATAAGTATGTCTGTAAAGGCAGGTATACAGATAAGGTCAACCCCGCTGGGTGCAACAAAACCGCGGGCGATGGCTACTGCTTTAACTGCCTGGTTTATAGCCCCTGCCCCAATGGCCTGTAACTCAACGCCTCCTTTTTCCCGCAGGACCCCTGCAAGTGCACCCGCTACTGAATTCGGACTGGATTTAGCTGATACTTTTAATACATCCATATACTACATCCTCCTGCTCAACATTCAACATGACTTTCTTCCGGGTTATTTATACTAGATGTATTCTATAATAACCTAATAATTCCTCTGTTTGAAAAGAAGAAATTTTCAGACTATTTAGATATTCATGTTGAAAATCATTTGATCGGAGTTTTTTTCTGGATATTTCTAATATTTCTCGCTTTTCCATTTTCTTCATCAATGTCAATAATTACAGCATTTAATTGCACCGGTCCTCCGGCTGTTTCGAATTTTGCCGGTAATTGAGTCAAAAAACGATTAATGATCAGTTCCTTTTTTACCCCAAGGACAGAATTTAAAGGACCGGTCATGCCGACATCAGTAATATAGGCTGTACCTTGCTCCAGTAAACGGGCATCGGCAGTTTGGATATGAGTATGGGTACCAAGAACCGCACTAACCTTACCATCCAAAAACCAGCCAAAGGCAACTTTTTCGGAAGTTGCTTCCGCATGAAAATCAACAATTATTATGGGAGTTTCCTGCCTGATTATATTTATCAGGCGGATTGCGCAACTAAAAGGGTCATCTAAAGGGGGGAGAAAAACCCGTCCGGAAAGATTCAAAACCCCTACTTTTTGACCCAGTCTGTGAAAAAAACCATATCCCTTTCCCGGTGCGCCTAAAGGATAATTGGCCGGTCGAATTAAGCGGGGTTCATCATCTATGTAATTAAAAATCGTTCGCTGATCCCAAACATGATTACCCATCGTCAGGAAATCAATCCCTGAATCATAAAGTTCCTGAGCGATTTCTTTGGTTAAACCGTTTCCCCCAGCCGCATTTTCCGCGTTAGCTATTGTAGCGTCAACAGCTAATTCTGCCTGAAGCGGTTTTAAAAAAGCCCGAACTGCTTCTCTTCCGGGTTTCCCGACAATATCCCCAATGAAAAGCACATTCAAATTATTCTCACCTTCTCCAATACCAGTATTCAAGAATTCAGCAGTCAGGATTCAGAATACTCAACTCTGAAAATAAATTATTATATAAGATATCCTACTCCGGGAGATTCAAATGTACGTTCACCGGTGCTCCGGAGCTGCTCACTCCACTACACAGCTAAAGTGCCAAACCTCCGGGTTAGTCTGCATGTAAACCAGTGGCACTTCTTAACGCTGCTCCGTTTCGTTCGCTTACGCTCCTCTGCCAAACGGTTCTCTTACACTTGAATCTCCCTCCGTTTAATTTTCATTCTTCTGATGGTGCTGCGTCAGCGGCATGGGGGTCTACTCTGAGAACATACTTCCTGCCATTAATAACTTCTTGCCGGAAAATTTTATTTCGGAAAATACCATATCCAAAATACTTCGTAAGAATTAGATAATGTCATTCTTAAACAGTACCGTGCAAAATGCAAGTCATTCTGACTTCTTACTCCATATATACTAATGATTATCAGGCTTTATAAACAAGAACCTTACCTTCCGCCCTAACGGCAACAACATTTTTATCAATATCCCCATTTAATATTGTTGCCAAAAGTTGTCCGATTAGTTCTTCCTGATATATTATTTCGTCTTCAGGCAAATATAGCTGATCTGTAATTAAGCTCTCGGTAAATTCCAGCTTAACTAAATCAACTATCAGACCAACTTCGCTTCGCGTCATGGTATCAACATCCCGTGTTATCGTTAAGATGCAAACACGTTCTTCCTGCCGAAACTCCACATTACACCTTAACATTTCACGATTTTCAAATTTATGAAAAATGCTTAATGCTTCAGGGAGTTTTCGCTGCAAGCTTGAAATATCATCAACATCCATTAACATAAAGGTAAACTTAAGGGCATGTTGTTCCTGCCAATAATGAATAGAACTTACTTCAGGATATCTCCATAAAATAGATATTAATAATCCCACACCGTCCGGAACATATACTCCATCTTTAGATTGCAGTAAGGCGCCCATATATTTATCTCCTCAACAATGTAATATAAATAATTATTCGGCATAATACCAATAAGTCCTTCTAAAAAGTCAAAAAGGAAACAGGCAATTCTTAACTACCCGCTTCCCTGTTAATCTCAGATCATTTTGTCAAATTACTTGGCATAATCAACAGCCCTGGTCTCTCTCAATACTACTACTTTTATCTGGCCGGGATATTCAAGTTCCTCCTCAATTCGTTTACTGATTTCCCGCGCTACTCTTGGCGCCAGTAAATCATCGATTTTATCAGGTTTTACTATCACCCGGATTTCACGTCCTGCTTGAATAGCAAAACATTTCTCTACACCGTCAAATGATTCGGCAATTTCCTCTAATTTCTGTAAGCGTCTGATATAAGATTCAAGAGTTTCCCGACGAGCGCCGGGTCTGGCAGCTGACACCGCATCTGCAGCGGATACTAAAACTGCGACAATTGTCTTTGCTTCAATATCACCATGATGCGCTTCAATGGCATGAATAACATCCCATGATTCCTTATACTTCTTCGCCAGATCAACCCCAATTTCCACATGAGTGCCTTCCGTATCGTGATCAGTGGCCTTGCCTAAATCATGTAATAAACCAGCTCTCTTAGCCAGTTGGACATCAACACCCAATTCGGCAGCCATTAAACCGGTTAAATAAGAAACTTCCACAGAATGTTTTAAAACATTTTGGCCATAACTGGTCCGGAACTTAAGTCTGCCTAAAAGTCTGATCACATCAGGATGTAAACCGTGAACACCTGTTTCAAAGGTAGCTTGTTCGCCTTCTTCCCGAATCTTTTGTTCCACTTCTTTTTGAGATTTTTCCACCATCTCTTCAATCCGTGCAGGATGAATACGGCCATCGACTATCAACTTTTCCAGCGCTATCCGGGCTACTTCCCGTCTTATAGGATCAAAACCCGATAAAATAACAGCTTCTGGTGTATCATCAATAATCAAATCTATGCCGGTCAAGGTCTCAAGTGTCCGGATATTTCTGCCTTCACGGCCAATAATCCTACCCTTCATTTCGTCACTGGGTAGGGCAACTACCGAAACAGTTGTTTCGGCAACATGATCAGCTGCACAACGTTGGATCGCCAGCGCAATAATATTTTTGGCCCGTTTTTCTGCTTCTTCTTTAGCCTTGGATTCAATGTCTTTAATCATAATAGCAGATTCGTAACGAACTTCTTCTTCCACACTGCTTAGCAACAGCTGCTTGGCTTCTTCTGATGTCAGTCCTGACAAACGCTCAAGTTCTGCTTTTTCTTTAGCTACTAAAACTGATAACTCTTCCTTTTGTTTCTCAACATCGTTTTCCTTCAGATGTAAATTTTCCTCTTTACGTTCGATAGATTCCATTTTGCGATCTAAAGTTTCTTCTTTTTGGACTAGGCGGCGTTCTAAGCGTTGGAGTTCATTGCGTCTTTCCCTGGTCTCCTTTTCCACTTCGTTCCGGATATGCATGACCTCTTCCTTAGCAGCAACTATTAATTCCCTCTTCTTTGCTTCAGATTCAGTCTGGGCATTCAGGAGAATACGTTTCCCTTCTTCTTCAGCAGAGGCAATCGCCTTTTCTGCCGTAACTTTGCGGACTATCCAACCAACAATTCCACCTATACCTAAACCAATAATCGTTACAACCGATATGATTATACTAGTACTTTCCAGTAAACTCACCTCCTTTTTTAGTACATAAAAAGAAAAAAAACTGGTAAGAACCAGTCTTTATTAAGGCATAACCTAAAAGGCCAAGGAAAAAAAACATAAAAATATCCTTGTAATCCTACAAACCTTCGCTCGCTAGTCAAAATTCTTATTGTTTTAGCCTAACTATAACGAAATCTATAAGAAAACCTTTAAAAGGTTAAGTTAACAGAGACAGTGCTCTGCCAACAATTCTAATTACTTTTGTAAATAATGTCAAGTAACTATTTCCCCATTTGCCAAACTGGATAGAACTTTATTAATCATTTCATATGGATATCCTAAACGGGCCAACTTTACACTCACTTTATTATGCAGTAAAATTTTGCGGGGAATTTTATTATTAACCTTTTCCCGCATTTTTTGTTTAGCCAAACGATAGCTTTCCCGCTCCAAAATTCGCCGGGCCAGATCCATACAAAGCTGTAGTTCTTGGTCCTGTGGATATGACGTACTCAAAACCTCTTCCACTAAAATCTTATCCAGTCCCCGCAAAAGTAAATCTTTGCGGATTCTTAACCTTGAATGACGTCCGGAATGTAATTGACAATATTCAGCAGCCAAACGGCCGTCATTCAGATAGCCCCAGTCAATCAGCCTGCTTATTGTTTCTGTGATTTTTTCGGAAACAACATTTTTATCCCGTAAATATTTTTCAAGCTCATAGCGGGTTACAGTCCTCCGGGACAAAATATTCAGGGCCAGATCCATAGCACTTTTCATAAAACTAATCTTCTCTGCCGGGATCTTCAACATTAACAGGTACGGCCGGAGTTATAATATTCATGTTGATTCTGATACGCTGTTCGATCTCGGTAGAAATATCGGGGTGTTCGCGTAAAAATTCCTTTACATTCTCTCTTCCTTGTCCCAGACGTTCATTATTATAAGCATACCAGGCGCCTGATTTATTGATTATCTCCATTTCCGTACCAATATCAACCAAACAACCCTCGCGCGATATTCCTTCACCATACATAATATCAAAGTCCGCTTGTTTAAAGGGCGGAGCCAGTTTGTTTTTTACTACTTTAACCCGCGTGCGGTTCCCGATCATTTCCTGGCCTTGTTTCAGCGTTTCCTGCTTGCGGACATCCAGGCGGATACTGGCATAGAACTTTAAAGCGCGCCCGCCTGTAGTAACCTCAGGGTTTCCGAACATAATACCCACTTTTTCCCGAATTTGATTAATAAAAATAACGCAGGTATTACTTTTGCTTATCGCCCCTGCCAGCTTTCGTAAAGCCTGGGACATTAAGCGGGCATGCAAACCAACATGCGAGTCTCCCATTTCTCCTTCGATTTCAGCCCGGGGAACAAGAGCGGCCACTGAGTCAATAACAATAATATCCACTGCCCCGCTGCGTACCAGAGCTTCGCAGATTTCCAGGGCTTGTTCACCTGTATCCGGTTGAGCAATCAGCAGATCATCAGTATTAACCCCTAATGCTTTGGCATAGACAGGGTCAAGGGCATGTTCAGCATCAATAAAAGCAGCAATCCCACTGATTTTCTGAGTTTCCGCAATAATATGTAACGCTACTGTAGTTTTACCGGATGACTCTGGTCCATAAATTTCAATTATGCGGCCACGCGGTACTCCCCCGATACCTAAAGCAAGATCCAGAGACAAAGCCCCTGTCGGAATAACATCTACTGTCATGCTGGCTGAAGCTTCTCCCAACCTCATAATTGACCCTTTACCAAATTGTTTTTCTATTTGCCCCATAGCAACAGAAAGTGCCTTTAACTTATCGGTCTCAGCCATTATGTCATCCTCCTTTAGAATAAATAAAAATACAAGCCAGGAATTAACCCTCCAGGAGGGAGGGGAAACACTTGTTCGATTCATTATAATATTGACTGCTTTAATTTGTCAATCAGAAGAAGGCAAACCGACATTTTAAAATAAATAATCCTATTTTTTTAGGTTAAAAGGGTTGAGTATCCTTAACACTCAACCCTTTAAGATGGGACCCTGACAAATCCCTATCTTGCCTTCGCCGGTTCGACACTGACTTTTCGTCCCTTGATCATATTTTGATGCATACAACTTAAAACACGGTTAGCATGTTCCGCCGGAACCTCAACAAAGGTAAACTTCTCATAAATATTAATCATGCCAATAATATTGCCTGGTATTCCGCTCTCTTCAGCAATCCAGCGCACAATATCCTGCGGCCTGATTTGCTGAACACGCCCTATATTCATAAACAGTCTTACCATTCCGGCGGTTGCTCCTGTATTACCAAAGTTCTCATCATTTTCTTCATCAGCGTGTTCATCAGAATAGGCGCCTTCGACTGCATATTTCAGGGCCGCAGCGGCTACATCAATGGAATCATATTCTTCCAGAAGGGTACTGACAACTGAACGATAGGTCCCTAAATGATCAGTCTGCATTAATTTAATCAATTGATTTTTAAGGTTATCAGCTTGCCTTTCACTAATATCTGTCAGGGAAGGAAGTTCCTGACGATGGATCCGGGTCTTGATTAAGCGCTCAATCAGTCTCAATTGGCGGTACTCACGGGAAGATATTAGAGTAATTGCCTTTCCTTTCCGGCCGGCCCGCCCGGTTCGCCCGATTCTATGAACATACGATTCCGGGTCCTGGGGGATGTCGAAATTAATAACATGAGTTACATTGTCAATATCCAAACCCCGGGCCGCGACATCTGTCGCAACCAACAGTTCTATTTTGCCGTCCCGAAAGCGTTTCATGACGCGGTCACGTTGTTGTTGACTTAAATCCCCATGCAAGGCATCGGCAAAATACCCCCGGGCTTCCAAAGAAGTAACCAGTTCGTCAACACCCCGTTTAGTCCGGCAAAAAATTATCCCTTGGCCAATCTCCTCCAGATCTATAATCCGGCAGAGGGCGTCAACTTTGATTTTTTCCCGTGTTTCATAGAACACTTGCTCCGTTAAAGTTACGGTTAATTCATCCTGGCTGACGGAAATGGTTTTAGGATTTTTCATATAATTCCTGGCTAACTTGCGGATTGGCAAAGGCATTGTTGCTGAAAACAACATAACCTGGCGTTTTTCAGTCGGTATCTGTTTCAGGATATCTTCAATATCCTCAATAAAACCCATGTCCAACATTTCATCAGCTTCATCAAGGACCACCATTTCGACATACTGCAGGCGCAGGGTACCCCTCTTCAGGTGATCCAGTAAGCGCCCGGGGGTTCCGACAACAACCTGACAGCCAAAACGCAGCGCCCTGATCTGTCTGTCGATTGACTGTCCGCCATAAATCGGTAATATCTTGACATGTTTATATTTACCTATCTTACCTATCTCTTCAGAAACCTGTACCGACAATTCTCTTGTCGGAGTGACAACTATGGCCTGGACTGCCTGAAATTTAGGATTTACCTTCTCAACAATCGGGATTCCAAAAGCAGCAGTTTTACCCGTACCTGTCTGAGCCTGCCCAATCAGGTCAGATCCTTCCATAACAAGAGGCATAGTTTCATTTTGAATGGGTGACGGTTCTTCAAAACCCATTTCCGAAATTGCCTGTAGTACTTGTTTGCTTAATACAATCTTACCAAAAGATTGTAAACGTTCAACCATCAAATAGTTTAATCTCCTTTCAACTTAAAAGCATATACTGGCGAACCCAATTCAGGGCCGCAGTAACCGATAGTTGGCGAATTGTTTCCCTTCCGCCATAAAACTGAAATTTCCTGGCTTCCACACCTTGAGCTGAAGCAAAACCAATATATACAAGGCCAACCGGTTTTAAGTCGCTGCCACCATCCGGTCCGGCAAGGCCCGTAACAGAGATGGCGATATCCGCTCCTGAGCGCCCCAAGATACCGGCAGCCATTTCTTCAGCGACTTCAGCACTGACCGCGCCAACAGCCTGAAGAGTAGCAGCTTGAACACCCAATAAACCTTCTTTGAGAGAATTGGCATAACTTACCACTCCGCCCAGATAAAATTCGGAACTTCCCGCTTCCCGGGTCAAGGCCGCTCCAATTAAACCCCCGGTACATGATTCCGCGGTAGCTATTTTTAACCCGCGGCTTTTCAAGGCTTCACCAACAATACCAACCATAGTTTCCTCATCCCTGGCAAACACCTTGGTTCCCAGCCGGGAACGGATCAGAGACTCTGCAGCATCCAGAGTTTTTTCGGCCTCTTGTTTATCCGCCTCACAGGTTACTATCCGGATATGAATTTCAGTCCGTTTGGCTGCCAAAGTAATTGCCGGATTAACATTATTCATTAATTCGCCCAGGACTTCTTCAATTGCCGATTCAGTCATCCCAAAAACTTTAAGAATACGTGTCTTCAGCAGCTTGCTCCCGGGTCCAATTATTCTTTGCAGTTCGCCTATGACGTACTCTTCAAACATTGGCTGCATTTCAAACGGCGGTCCGGGTAAAATTACAACAGTTTTGGCGTTTTTCCTGACAATTGCCCCGGGAGCCGTACCGTAATCATTGGGTAATATCCTGGCGCTCCGGGGAAAATAGGCTTGTTTTTCATTACTCCTGGGCATTTCCCGCTTGCGCGCTGCAAAATAACCCTTAATCCGTTCCAGACTATAATTATCCAATGTCATTTCCAAATCCAGAACTTTGGCTACCAACTCCTTAGTCAGATCATCTGCTGTCGGACCCAGTCCCCCGGTCGTAACTATCAAATCAGCACGTTTTAACGCTTGGCGCAAGACATTTTCCAGACTGGCGGAATCATCACCAACAATCGTATGGTATAAAACATTAAAACCAAAATCTGAAAGCTGTTTGCCTAAATAATGGGTATTAGTATTTAATGTTTGTCCCAGCACTAATTCCGTTCCGGTTGAGATAATTTCAGTTTTCATAAAATTTTATCACTCTCCCCTCATATTAGCAAATAAATCGCAACTGGCAGCAGTGGATAAAGAAATATCCTGTAAATATA
>DATMXV010000342.1:0-4447 GCA_035561335.1 Desulfitobacteriaceae bacterium | reverse complement strand
TATTATAGATTTTTGTCACTATCGAACCTGCCTGGCCTTTTCAGATTATATTATAGCAAAAGAGTCAAGAAAATGAGCGCTGTGATAAATTAGCGAGGGAAACAGTGAGTATGCCGAATTTAGAGGAAGACCTAAGGGGGTCAGAATGAAAAGCTTTCTGTCCAAGTCGGATTGGGAAAAGATTGAACCGCTTCGCAATCTGGAAAATGAGTGAGATAAAAATTCCTTCTGTACCCAGACGACATAAGTGTTAATTACCTATTTGTATAGTATATAAGGTTGCTATTTAGCGCTCTCTTAGAGAGTGCTTTTGTTATTGCCGGATCAGGACTTTGTTTTCTTTTTCCGCCTTTTGGCTTAAAAGATGACTCTTCAGGTAAATTTCTTACCTTTCGATAAAAATATAGGAACCATTAACGTTTCAGGATCTAACAAAAGGATCATCATATATTTTATAGAAGGAAATTGCCGAAAAATAGAGAATTTACAACAGTTGTGAGAACTGTTTAATTTAGAATTATCCTATTCATGTCTGTGATTTTAGCAAGCAGTTGCCAAAGCTTCAGAAGGGAGGAAAGAACATGAAACCAATCGCCTTTTTTGATACCGAAATAGAGCCCAAAAGCAGAAGTATTCTTGATATCGGTTGCATCAAAGAGGCCGGCAGTTCTTTTCATTCCGCTTCTTTGGCTGATTTTATTAAATTCCTTCAGGGTACAGAATATGTTTGTGGTCATAACATTTTCCATCATGATTTGCAATACATTCAAAATGCCATAATTAGCGCCGGCATTGAGCAGGCAAATTTTATCGATACTTTGTTTTTCTCTCCGCTTCTGTTTCCAGCCAAACCTTACCATGCCCTGCTTAAGGATGATAAGCTGCAGACAGAGGATACCAATAATCCCTTGAATGATTCCATCAAAGCCCGGGACCTGTTTTTTGATGAGGTTGCGGCTTTTCAGCAGGCAGATAAGCAATTGAAGCAAATTTTTTATTATCTCTTAAAGGGCCAAAAGGAGTTCAGTTCCTTCTTTCATTTCTTGGACTATGAAGTAAACGCTATAGATATTGAACAAGTGATCAGGGAAAAGTTTCATTCTCAAATATGTGAACAGGCCAATCTTCCTTATATTATAATGGAATACCCGGTTGAATTGTCCTACTGCCTGGCTTTGATCAATACCAACAGCCGCTATTCCATTACACCGCCCTGGGTCGGGAAAAATTATCCGGCGGTGGAGAGGATCATGTATTTATTGAGAAGCAACCCCTGTTTACCAGGTTGTGCCTACTGCAATCAGGCCCTGGATATTAATAAAGGCTTGAAACGCTTTTTCGGTTTTGATTCTTACAGAACATATGCCGGGGAACCTTTGCAGGAGAAAGCTGTCAGGGCCGCCGTTGCCAACAAATCACTATTGGCGGTTTTTCCTACCGGCGGTGGGAAATCAATTACTTTTCAAGTCCCCGCTTTAATGAGCGGCAGCAATACCAAGGGTTTAACCGTCGTTATTTCCCCTTTACAGTCTTTGATGAAAGACCAGGTGGATAATCTGGAAAAAGCAGGCATCACAGACGCAGTTACGATTAACGGTTTGCTTGATCCGATTGAAAGGGCCCAATCCTGCGCAAGAGTGGAAAACGGTTCAGCCTCTATTCTCTACATTTCTCCGGAATCCTTGCGTTCCAGGACTGTTGAACGCTTGCTTTTGGGCAGGAATATCGTTCGCTTTGTTATCGATGAAGCCCACTGCTTTTCGGCCTGGGGCCAGGATTTCAGGGTTGACTACATGTATATCGGTGACTTTATCAAAGCACTTCAGGGAAAGAAAAATATTGCAGAGGGAATTCCTGTTTCTTGTTTTACCGCCACAGCCAAGCAAAAGGTTATGGAGGATATCCGGGATTATTTCCGGGAAAAGCTGGATCTCGACCTGGAGATTTTCAGTACGGGTATAGCCAGAAGCAATCTTCACTACAAAGTTTTTGAGCAAAAGAACGAAGAAGAGAAATACAATACTGCCCGGGATCTGATTGAAAAGAAAAACTGCCCGACAATCATTTATGTTTCCCGTACCAAAAAAGCTTATTCCTTGGCAGAAAGATTAACCATGGACGGTTACGAGGCCAGACCCTATCACGGCAAGATGGAGAAGGAGGAAAAAACCGCCAATCAGGATTCCTTTATGGGGGGAAGGGTTCAGATTATAGTGGCAACATCCGCCTTCGGGATGGGTGTGGACAAAAAAGACGTTGGCATGGTCATTCACTATGATATCTCTGATTCCCTGGAAAATTACATTCAGGAAGCCGGCCGGGCCGGAAGGGATGAAAATATCTCTGCCGATTGTTTTGTCTTGTTCAATAATGATGACCTGAGCCAGCACTTTGTTCTTCTCAACCAAACCAAAATGAGTATCCAGGAAATCCAGCAGGTCTGGAAAGCCATCAAAGAGATTACCAGATTTCGCTCCACAGTCTCGCAATCCGCTTTGGAGATTGCCCGCAAGGCCGGCTGGGACGAAGGCATCAAGGAAATTGAAACCAGGGTAAAGACAGCTATTGCTGCCCTGGAAGATGCCGGCTATCTGAAGAGGGGCCAGAATATGCCCAGAATATATGCCAACAGTATCCTTGCCAGAAACGCTCAGGAAGCAATCGAGAAGATTAACGCTTCCGGAAAATTTAAGGAAAAACAAAAGGAAAAAGCCATCCGGATTATTAAGCAGCTTATTTCCAGTAAAAGCAGAGGCTGGGCAAGTGATGAAGAAGCCGAAGCCAGGGTTGATTATCTCGCAGACATATTGGGAATTGAGAAAGAGGAAGTAATCCATATTATCTATCTCCTGCGCGAAGAAAAAATTTTAGCAGATGCCAAAGATCTGATTGTCTTTCTGAAGAAAAAAGAAAACCAAAACAATTCTCTGAGCATCCTAAAATCTTTCCGGCAAATTGAAAAATTTCTGCTGACTGTTTTAGACAAGGAGGAGAAAATATTTCACATTAAAGAGCTTAACGAGCAGGCCGAAGAAAACGGTTGCCGGGACGTAACCCCCAATAAGATAAAAACCGTTCTCAATTTCCTGGCGGTCAAAAACCTGATCAAGCGGCAAACCATGGAGTATTCCAGGAACCGGATTGCGGTTCTTGGTCTTTATGACAGGGAAACCCTTGAAGCCAAGCTGGCTAAGCGTCACGAATTAGCTCAATTTATTGTCAAGTATCTTTTCACTAAAATCAGTGCCCCAAAAGAGAATACTGAGACCGGTAAAGAGGAAATTCCGGTGGAATTTTCGGTCTTGGAACTGCAAGAGGAATTTGCGAGGAGAGCAACCCTTTTTCAGACAACAGCTGCCCGGGAAGAGATCGAGGAGGCTCTTTATTACCTGTCAAAAATCGAGGCCTTAAGAATAGAAGGCGGTTTTTTGGTTGTTTACAATGCCCTGACGATTGAACGACTGGAGCAGGACAATAAAAAGCGTTACAAAAATGAGGATTATCAAAGGCTGAAGCAGTTTTATGAACATAAAGTGCAGCAAATCCATATCGTCGGGGAATATGCCAAGAAAATGCTTAGTGATTACAAGGCTGCCCTGCAATTTGTCAACGATTATTTTCAAATGAATTTTACTTCCTTTATAAATAGATATTTCAAGGGCAGCCGGGAAAACGAGATTAGAAGAAATATTACGCCTGCCAAGTTCAAACAGCTTTTCGGCGAATTGTCACCGGCCCAGTTAAAGATTATCAATGATCAAGACTCCAAATATATTGTAGTGGCAGCCGGACCCGGCAGCGGCAAGACCAGGATTTTGGTTCACAAGCTGGCCTCTTTGCTCTTAATGGAAGATGTCAAGCATGAACAATTGCTGATGCTGACCTTTTCCCGGGCGGCAGCAACTGAGTTCAAAAGACGCTTGCTGAAGCTGATTGGCA
This sequence comes from Desulfitobacteriaceae bacterium, assembly GCA_035561335.1. Taxonomy (GTDB): domain Bacteria; phylum Bacillota; class Desulfitobacteriia; order Desulfitobacteriales; family Desulfitobacteriaceae; genus UBA2264. Next base: position 508 of record DATMXV010000342.1, on the reverse strand, counting down.
ATGCAGCCCACTATGTAGAGATCAAAACATTCCATTCTTATTGTTTTGACTTATTGGGCAGAGTCGGCACTCTGGAAAAGTCCGGGGCAATAATTCGGGAAACAATAAAGAGAATTAACAGCGGCGAGGTTGAAGCCGGCAGGATTACGAAAACAGTTTTGGTTATTGATGAAGCTCAGGACATGGATGCTGATGAGTTTGCTTTGATCAGCGCTTTGATGAAACAGAATGAGGAGATGCGCGTCATTGCTGTTGGCGATGACGACCAGAATATTTATGAATTCAGAGGGGCAAGTTCGGAATACCTGACGAAGCTGATTAGAGAACAGAAGGCAGTAATGTATGAACTGGTGGAAAACTACAGAAGTAAAAGCAACCTGGTTGAGTTTGCCAACCGGTTTTTGGAAGCAATTCCGCAGAGGTTGAAGAAGACACCCATTATTGCCGTCCAGCCTGACAAAGGAAAAGTCAAACTGGTTCACTATCAAAGCAGCAATCTCATTATGCC
>DATMXV010000341.1:0-5009 GCA_035561335.1 Desulfitobacteriaceae bacterium | reverse complement strand
AAGAATTTTGTAGGCAAGGGGTTGTACCATTGTGCCGCCGCTGATATTTTTTGTTGCACCTAAAACTGTTAACGGGGTAAATATTAAAATAATAATAATGAACAAGGGTAAAAGCTTTTTCATATACTTCTCCTCCTAATTATTCTTTCTGTAATTTAGACAATTGAAATAAGGAAAAGGTTACAAAAAAGTGTCCCGATTCTAAATATTTGAAAACAACAAGTAAAAGCTCCTCAGGTACAAACCCGGGAGCTTCCAAAGAGCCGCTTCTCAGAAAACCAATCTGAATTGTCAGCGGCTTACTCTCTATTGACCATGTTTAATTGTTTAACCGGTCTTGCCTCAATATAACCCCTGTATCCCATTGGGGCAAGTTGAAACCTTGGACCGTCTTCGTCCGCCCAGGAAAAACCATATAACTCCGGATTATAGTTTTTCATCACTTCCCACAGTTCGCCGATTGCCTCTTCAAACTTCTCATCGTCGTAGGGCTGACCTTGAAAAACCATCATTTTGCAGGGCGGCAGGTCAAGCAACTCAAATCCCTCCGGAACTTCACCGGCATAATCGGCGGGAACCTCAATCCCCTGCGTGTAAATCGATGTCCCCGGTTGCCGTAAATTTTCCGGCAGCCACATCTCGATCGGTTCATACAGAGCTTCTTTGATACTGGAAAGAATGCCCCAGATATCACAGCCAACTTCCTCGCAATATTCAAAGTAATGGGTGGCCTTGATCCCCCGTTTTAAAATCAGCTTTCTTTCAGGACGGTCGACAACCTGGACAAAAACAGTCTTCACCTCAGTATTTTTTGCCATTATTCCCTCTCCTTTTTGTAGTTTAAGGTAATAATCACGGATCCGGGCGGGGATAAAAAGTTTCAGCGGCGGCGTATTTTTGCTGTAATACCGGGGAGTCATCCCGAACTGCCTGGAGAATGCCCTTGTAAAGCCTTCATGGGAGTCGAAGACAAAATCAAAAGCTACATCAATAATTCTGAGATCCTGATCCCGGAGTTTGACGGCTGCCCGGGACAGGCGCAGGATCCTGATGTATTCAAACGGTGTCTTACCGGTTAACTCCTTGAATATTCTGGCGGAATGCCACGGCGAATACCCGGCGACCTTTGCCAGCATGTAGAGTGTGATTGACTCGGTTAAATGTTCTTCAATATAATCCTGCATCCGCTGCACGGCCTTAACCCGATCCCAGCTTTCCATGTTCTCACCTCCTGCCTAAGGATAATGAATTACGGCAGAAAACTCTTGATCTGTTTTGCTGAAATAAATGAAGAAGGAGACAATTCGCCTAATCAAAAAGTGAAAGCTGAATCTCGGCATACCCCTGTTTATAAGCTTTAATTATATCTTCCATTTTATAAAGGATATTTCTGGCGGCGCATTCAGTTTGAAATATTTCCCATAGCTCTTTTGCTTTAGGCGAGGGGCATTCATAGCTGTTTCCATAGTGTGTGATGTACTTCTCCTTAAGGCCCGGAAAAAGCTGATCCAATTTTTGATAATACCATTCCCGCTGGTTTTGGCGCAAGGTCACCCCAAAAGCCGGGTAGATATACTTTGCGCCATTATCATGGGCAAGTCTAATAATGCTCCGGATATTCTCCTCAGTATCTTCGATAAACGGCAGGACAGGCATTAACAGGATGCCGGCAAAAATACCTTTTGCCGCCAAACTGTTGAGAGCGGCAAATCTTGCCGAGGAGGCAGCCACATTCGGCTCAATCTTTTTACACAGGGTATCATCGGCCGTGGTAATTGTGATCTTGATCAGCACCGGGGAGTGTCCCGCTATGGCCTGCAGGAGATCAAGGTCCCTGGAAATTAAATCGCTTTTTGTGTCGATCGAAATCCCGAACCGGTAACGGTTGATCAGTTCCAGGGCACCCCTGGTCAGCTTTAATTCTTTCTCCAAGGGATTGTAGGGGTCACTCATTGCCCCCGTTCCGATCACACCTGTTTTTCTTTTCGCTTTAAGCTCCCGTTCAACTATGGCCAGGGCATTTTCTTTGACCCTTACCTCATCGTAATTCTCGACGTGATAACATTCACTGCGGCTGTCACAGTAGATACAGCCATGAGAGCAGCCTTTGTAGATATTCATATTATAGTTGTTGCCAAACCAGGGGTTGTTGGCTCTGTAGGCGGAGATGATTGTTTTAGCCGGAATATATCTCATGTCATTAACCCTTTCCGGTCAGGAATATTGACTTTTTTTCATTAATATATACTGAATTTTAAATATAGTAAATTACAGGGAATTCACACCATTCACAAACGATTCGGCCTGGCGTCGCAAATTTAAGCGAACACATGTTTTGATTCTCTGTCCGGATGCGGAAATCCTGCCTATTGGAAAAAATCAGCCAAACGTTTGCTTTATCCCTTTGACAAGAACATGTGTTCTGTATTATAGTATTTGTATTATAAATTATATTTATAGATTGTATTATGGATTGTATTAGAGAATTTGAAAGTTGCTGATTGGGGGTGTTGAAGATTGACATCTATGATAAATTGACTATCCTGGCCGCCTCGGCTAAATATGATGTGGCTTGTACTTCCAGCGGTGTCGAGCGCAGCGGCAAACCGGGCGGTATCGGCGACGCGACCAAAGCCGGGATTTGCCACAGCTTTTCGGCCGACGGACGGTGCATAACTTTATTGAAAGTCCTGCTCACTAATGTCTGTATCTTCGATTGTAAATACTGTGTCAACCGGGTCTCAAATGATATTGTCCGCGTGGCCTTTACGCCCCAGGAACTGGCCGAACTTACGGTCAACTTCTACCGGCGCAACTACATAGAAGGTTTATTCCTTAGTTCCGGGGTAATTAAAAATCCCGACCATACGATTGAGCAAATGCTTAAAGTGCTTGAATTATTGCGCAAGGTTTACCGCTTCGGCGGTTATATTCATGTCAAGGCCATCCCGGGAGCGGATAATGAACTTATTTCCCGCCTGGGACTTTTAACCGACCGGATGAGCATCAATCTTGAACTGCCTTCCCAGGAAAGCCTCCGGCTCCTGGCCCCGGATAAAACGAGGGAATCAATCCTGCGTCCCATGGGCTTGATCAGTTCCATGATCCGGGAAAACCGGACGGACCTGGTTAAATTTCGTCACGCGGCCAGGTTTGTCCCGGCCGGCCAAAGCACCCAGCTCATTATCGGAGCGACTCCGGACACGGACCGGAAAATACTAACCCTGACCGAAGGGCTCTACAAAAAATACGGTCTGAAAAGGGTCTTTTTCTCCGCCTATATGCCGGTGGCTGAGCATTCACTGCTGCCTTCTCCGGACAGTACACCGCCTCTCCTGCGGGAACACCGCCTTTATCAGGCCGACTGGCTTTTACGTTTTTACGGTTTTGAAGCCAAAGAACTGCTCAATGAGCAAAATCCCAATTTCAATTTGCAGGTTGATCCCAAATGTAATTGGGCCCTCAACCATTTGGAAGAATTTCCTCTGGAAATCAACAAAGCGCCTTATGCCCTGCTTTTACGGGTCCCCGGAATCGGCGTAACCGGGGCCAGGCGGATTCTTACCGCCCGGAAAAACGGCCCCCTTGATTTTTCCGGCCTGAAAAAGATGGGTATTGTCTTAAAACGCGCCCAGTATTTCATTACCTGTAAAGGGAAAACCATGGCGGGTCTGAAAATCACCTCCGATGGGGCTATTCGGGCGCTTCTCGCCGATCATTACCGGCTTCCCGCTCCTTATCCTGAACAACTGTCCTTATTTAATGAACCTTTCCCCCTGAGAGAGGAGGTGCGGCAATGCCTGAGCGCACCGGTTTAGTTTACGCCTATGACGGCAGTTTTGAAGGACTGATGTCCTGCGTTTTTGAAAGCTACCAATTTAAGGAGGTCCCCAGCGTCATCCGTTCTCCGGGTGCCGAACAGACCCTTTTTGATACGACGAAATGGATTAAAACAGATAAACATAAGGCGGAAAGAGTTTATAACTCCATTCCTTTGAAGATCTCCTCCTCAGCTCAGGAGTTGGTTAAGCTCGGTTTTTTAACGTGTGCGCCGCACAAAGAGTTGTTGATCTATAATTTTTTGCGTTTAGGGTTTAAGTATGGCGGCAAGGTGATGACAATGCTCACCGATGATCCGGTTAATTCCCTCCAAAAAGCAGTCCGCCGCTTAAGGTGTGAAAGCCATAAGTTCCTGGGATTTGTTCGCTTTTCTGTCTATGGCGAAGTGCTGGCAGCGGTGATTGAACCCCAAAATTTTGTCCTGCCCCTTCTGGCCCCGCACTTTTGCGACCGGGGCCGTAACGAAGAGTTTATGATTTATGATAAAACCCACAGGATGGCCTTGATTTATCAAGGGCAAAAAGCGGAGCTGATCCCTGTCGATGAATTAACCTTGCCCGAAGCTGATGGTCCGGAAATTGAGTACCGGCGCTTATGGCAGCAATTCTATAATACAATTGCCATTGAAAGCCGAAATAACCCCCGCTGCCGGATGAATCTAATGCCCAAACGCTATTGGGGCCAAATGACTGAATTTTGGTAAGGTAGATATACGAGTGGCCGGCCATTGCTCTTCCGGGTTTTTTCCCACAAGTGGCTGAAGTTGATCTTTAGCTATCATATAAGATGTCTTGCCGTTGGCTTTCAGCCTTCGGGCCTGGGCTTCTTCCCTGATACCAAGCAGAGCTAATTATAAGTTGAATTTTAATAAAGAAATTATGGGCAAACTTGAGAAGCCTGCCCATTTGTCTTAAGGTTCCCTTTCAAAATCTCAACATTATTCCCTTGGAATTCAGTGAGAATTCCAACATAACATTAATCTCCCGATGTTAGTAAAAATTTATTACTAACTGACATCGAAACAAAGCTTTGACCTTTTCTCGATAAAACGGACACACCAGAGTTAGGTTTTCTAGCCAATTCTTAGGATTCCTCGATATTTCAATTTGGAAACAGGGGACCGCCCCTCGCCGGGTGGCAGAAGGCCATGATAATGGCCTTGGAACAAG
>DATMXV010000340.1:0-3096 GCA_035561335.1 Desulfitobacteriaceae bacterium | reverse complement strand
ATTAAAACGGTGTCCCTAACAGAGGTAGGTGGTTTTAGTCCGAGTTAATTCAGTCAGGAGGATTTAGCGGGATATTTCATATTAAATGACCTTTTCACCAAAGTGAAAAGGTCATTTTTTGCACCGATAACCAATACATAGGAACACTAAAAGTTAAATTCATTCTCCCAATCAAAGTTTCCTGATTGTTCCAAACTTGCAGGCCAATGCCGGCACCATTCCGGGACACCGGGAGTCTCAACTCTATCAAGGCTCGGTGTATATGGCTTTATATCAAGGATTGGCGTACCGTCGTTAGCGTCAATATAGGGAATTTGAATGATGCCTTTTTTATAGTTTATCCGAATGACCTGTACCGCAGTCAAGGCGATAGGGTTTGGGCGAACAGGCGACCTGGTAGCGAATATCCCCATAACAGCCGGAGCAGTTTTATATGGCTGCGGCACTGTAAGGGTATTCCTCGCTTCTTCATTATCAAAGTCGCTAAACCACCAAAGGACATTAAGATGACTAAATCCATCTAATGCTCGTAAAGCAGGGATATACTTCGGTTCGATTTCAATAAACATTCCTCCCTCGTTAACACTGATTTTACCAACAGGGTTTACATGAAAATTTTGCATATTTCATTCCTCCGCATAATTTTTATTTTATCTGTAAATCAGGATAGACCCTGACACCATGTGAGAGTCAATATTAAAAAAGCGCTTTGCAAAAAATCTGCAAAACGCTTTCATCATATTCTTTCCAGTGGGATTTGTATTTCAGTTAAGTATTTGTCAGGGCTTTCTTCATTCCACGGCCCCCGGTGAACGATTTGTCTGTTCTGCCCGGTCATTTTATACTGATTGTGTTCCTGTAACCAATTGGCAAAAGCAAGGTGTGCATCTGCTATGTTTTCGAATTTCCCAGATACCATTGTACAGGCCATCATCGCTACAGGCTCCGTATGACGATAGACAAAACCATTCATGTTTTCCCCCATTCTGCCTACGGGAGCACATATTTCAAGATCAACATCTTTTTCTCTATAATCTGGATCGTGATATATTGTAAAGATATTGCTGGAAACAGGAATATTATTTTCATTGGCAAAGGCCGACATTTCTTTCCATAATTGACCCTCGGCATAATAATCAGGAACAATCCGTCTTAAAGAAAACACCTGATAACTAGGGATAGATTTGATTGAAATGTTGTAGTTTATCGCTATCTTTTCCTGCCGAATATCCTTTTTTGCCAGCTCGATTTTAGATAGTTTATCCTGTTCAGCCTTAATCAGATTCTCAATTTCCAGACGTTTATTTTCAAGCTGATTCGTAATAAACTCATTATCCCAATTATCAAGGGCAACTGCAATCTCAGAAACACTAAAGCCTAAATCCCGCAAGAATATAATCTTATTCAAAGTGGAAATTTGCTCTGTGGAGTATAGTCTGTAATTTGTAAATTTATCAATTTCCGCAGGTTTTAGCAAGCCTGTTTCATCGTAATATCTTAACATTCGAATTGATACTTGCGTTAATCTGGAAAACTCACCTATTTTGAACATTCGCACCACCTCTATGCGTGCCCTGATCAATTAAACCAAGGTTTTTCTCTTAACGATTCTTTTTATAATCATTGTACAAATTTTCAATAGACCTGTCGTAACTTTTTTCACCGCTTTTGGAGAAGAAACATCCGGGAATTTCACCACTTTTTCGGTGATAGTCTACGCACTCACAACATTTGCCCTTTCGGGAACAAGAATAGGAACAGGTACAATTTATTTTTGAATTACAAGCCATCATAAAGACCTCCCCCAAAATAAGTTTTCCTAAACAGAATTTGATGATTTTAATAACTATAAAATTACAATTATATAATATATGAAAGCTGAATCAGGAGGCAATATTTTGTTTAAACAAGTCATGGGTATTCACTAAAAGAAGGCGGAACAGGTAAATGGACAATATTCACCCTGAGGCGAATGGAATATAATACCATATAGGCTTAATAAAGGAGTAATAAAAATGGAAGAGAAAAAGTGTGCATGTAAATCTTCAAATCCTATGGTATCGTCAACCTTTATGGGAGGTTTATTGGTTTACGAACTGGCGGTAGTTATAATAATATTATTATTTATTCATATTGATCTGGATGAACTGAAAGAAACTTTAAAGCATAAGTCTTTAAATAAAGATTCCAGTCCGGCAGAATAAACCCGTTCTGAAGATTGGAATTTAGTTCTTAGAGGAAAAAAACCGGCTCAGATAAAGGAGCCGGTTAAAACCTAGGCAATTTGGGTATAAGCCTGAACATTTTCTTTATTAAAGATAAGCTTAAAAATTGTTTCAATAATTTTGGTACAAATATTTGAGGCATAAATAAGATCGTTCAGATAGTCCTCTTTTAAAGAATAATCATGGAGCACAGTTTCTATAAAAGATCCCAGGTTCTTGGCTTCAAAATCTTCGATCTCAGGGAAAGATAAGTTCGGAATGGTTTGGATATTCCTGGCCTTGGAATTTAAGCCTTTTTCAAATTTTATGTGGGGCAACATCATAGGAGAGTTATAGTGCCAGTCCTTATAATGGGGGTAGCAGAAAAAATCGCATAAAAAATGCGAAACAATCCCAATATCTCTGCTAAAATGACTATAAATCTGTTTGTTGTCAAAGGCTACAGGCGGAAAATTACTTAATTTAAGGATTTTATTAATAACAAAATCCAGGCTATCACTTTTATAGTGAGATTTTAAGACTAAACCAGGTGATATATCAGGCTGGATATTTCCCCAGAGAAAGTATTTGTACTCTAACTGAAAATTGGTATTTTCCTGGACTTTATTATAAATAACAGCTGACAAAATCTTATGAGTATTAATAATCACTAATTTTTACACATCCTAAAATAATTTATTTACATTATATTTATTGCAGATAATTTTACGCACTTTGACTAATAATGACTTAAAAAACCTGCTCTATTTAAGGGGTTTTTTCAATATAATTTAAAGTGTACCAAATGATAGTATTTTATAAATAATAACCAAATTAATTTAGCTGGAAGATTTCGAGTAATATAGCTTAGGAAGCTAAAAAAGCTTGAAGC
>DATMXV010000339.1:0-4163 GCA_035561335.1 Desulfitobacteriaceae bacterium | reverse complement strand
CGGCAATTGCCTATGACCGGATCGGAACGGACGCAGAACCGGAAGTTTACGAACAGATAGCCGCCGAGGAATGCGCCAGGATGGAAGCGGCTTTGCGCGCTGTTGCTGTGGAGAGTGAACCTAACCCGGCTAAAATCAACTAGAATTGCTGATTCGGGTGGTAGCGGGCTTCTTTTGCGGTTCGGCTCCCAGCACGGCTATCAGATCAAAAAGCTGATAGAGGAGCAGTTGGAGGACTTTACTCAAATCAAGCTGCCCACGGTCTATTACCATCTGGAGAAAATGGAGGCTGCGGGTCTCGTCACCGCCCACCGCGACAAGCAGGGCACTCGTCCGGAGAAAACCGTGTACCAGGTGAGCAGCGCTGGCACGGACAAATTTCGGGAGTTGCTTTTGCAGACCCTGTAAATTGAATACCGTCCCACCTTCGACATTGACGGCACGCTGTATTTTTCCGACGCGCTGGAAAGAGGCGCTCTGACGGACAGCCTGAGCCGCCACATCGCGCATCTGAAGCAGATTCTTTCCAGACTGGAAACTCATAGGAAAGAAACGCTGGACCACATCCCCAAAGCATACCGGACTTCCGCGGATATTATTTTCGAGCACCATATCCACCATTATGAAGCTGAACTTGACTGGGCGGAACAATCCCTGAACCGATTAAAGGAGGATGACACAAATGGTGAAGGCTAGAGTCGTTGAAACCAACGAAGGCATTCAAAATGAAATTACCGTGGAGGCTTTCGATCTTTTTGCCCGGAGCATGCGAGATAAGGGCTGGAATGGGGTGGACGGCATGATCTCTTCCGGAATCAAGGGGGGCGATGTGCTGGAAATCGGCCCCGGACCCGGTTACGTAGGTCTGGAACTGGCAAAAAAGCTGAATCCCTCCTCCCTTACTGGCTGTGAGATCAGACCGGCCATGATCCGTTTCGCGGAGAAAAACGCCGCCGAATATGATATTCCCGCCCGCTATGAACTGGGGAACTGCATGAAAATGCCCTTTGTGGACGAAAGTTTTGACACAGTCATCTCAAATGGCTCCCTGCATGAATGGGAAAATCCCATCCGGGTCTTCAATGAAATTTACCGAGTTCTCCGCACCGGCGGTCGGTACGGCATCACCGACCTGCGACGCGACGTGCATCCCCTGAAAAAAGCGATGGTATATTTGTCCACTCAGCCGAAGGAGATGCGTCCCGGCCTTGTTACCTCCTTAGACGCCGCCTATACTGTTTCCGAAATAACCGAGCTTTTGCGCCAATCGGATCTTCATGGCGCGGCGGTAACTGCTGAATTCTTTGGACTCTGCGTTGCCGGAGAAAAATAACGTGCGCTAACTATAAGATTATCTAAAGAAGGAAGGCTTCTATAAGGTAGAGTATCAAAGCGCCTGTGATGATCATGACGGCATAAGACAGCTCAAAGAAGATGGAAAACCTGCCTACATAGTCTGCAACCGTTTTTGATTGACGGCGGGCGCTGACCCCGAATTTCTCGATGCTGCCCAGCAGCTTGGCTTCAAAGGCCGAGTTTTCGGAAAACGTCTTCATCAAGGGAATGCCTTTGGTATATTCCACAAACAGGCTGACCATATCGGCCAGATCGTCATTGGTCTTTTCCTGCAGCCTCAGATTTTTGCGAAAACCCAAGGCCGGCATCATCACTGCAAAGGGCAGGAGGGAGACCATGGCCAGCCCCATCAGCGGACTTTGGATAAAAAGCCAGACGCCAAGGAGCAGGGCGATCAGGATATCGCTGAGCATAATGGACAGGAAATGCCCGTAATCGTGGCAATGCTTTCCGCCGACTTATTGAGCACGATTTCCGAGTGGTGAAAGGACATATACTGGATCAGGGAACTTGAAAACAAACCGGAAAGAATCAGGGCCAGAATGAAGCGTATAATGGAAAGCTGCCCGCCGATGATCCCTCTCCACGCTTACCTTGGTGGGCCTTTCATGTTTGCCCTCCTATCTTGACAAATGTGTTTAGTATCTATATACTTTGCTTATGAGGAACATGAAATTTAAAAACAGAGCAAAAATCAGCTACACCTTTTTGCGGGTGGTTACAAAGATTGCTGCGCTTGACAGGAAAACCCGGTATTACGGGACGGATCAGCCTTTATACGAAGCTGAGATTCATATGATCAAATCCATCAAAGAAAATGAAGGCATTCACGTGACCGGTTTGGCGGATATACTGGGCGTGACCAAAGGCGCGGTTTCCCAGATTATTATGAAGCTTGACCACAAGGGCATGATTGTCAAGGAGACCGACCCCCGCAACTTATCAAGGCTGGTGCTTCGGCTGACGGCCAAGGGCGAAACCGCTTACGCACACCATGAGAAGCTACATCAGGAGTTTGACGGGCTTTTCAACGTTGTGATCGAAAATGCCACTGAGGAAAACAAGGCTTTTCTGGAAAGCTTTCTCAACGCGCTTGATGCACGAATCGACGCTTTTGCAAAAGAAGACCATGCGGATTTATACTAAGAGTAGGCAGATAAACAGGATGCTTTTATTAGGCAAGGGAAAAATTTTTTAGGCAATGTGTATAGTTGCTATACTCGGTACAACATAGAGTTTACCAATTCCCTCAATAAACTTGGAAAGTGAATCAGCCATATATTTTTTAAACAAAGGGTATAGCTGCTAAACTTACGAAAAAAATTGAACGTTTTTGAACATAAACAGCTCCCTTGGTTATTGATTCCGGATATCATTAAATTTTGTCATCACAACAGGAGGCTTTAAAAATGAATTACAACACACTCGGTTTTAAAACGGCAGTGCTGTCTCTCTCCCTCTTAACGATAATGGCAGGGGCGGGAGTGGCCGCGGGAATCGGGAAGATTGCGGAAGCATTCCCCAACTCTCCGGAAACGCTAATCAAGCTGGTTATTTCTTTGCCGCCTTTACTGATGATTATCTCCGCCCTGTTGACCGGCATTTTGGGGCAGCATATCAGAAGCAAAATATTGATTATTTGCGGTTTGGTACTGTTTCTGATAGGAGGTGTCGGAGCCGGCTTTACAAGTTCTATCGTTCTTTTATTGCTCTTCCGCGCCGTTTTGGGGTTTGGAACCGGCATGATTCTTCCCTTCTCAACCGGCCTGATAGCTGCCTGCTACGAAGGTGCTGAAAAAAGCAAAATGATGGGTTTTTCTTTTACGTCCAACAATTTAGGCGCTATGATAGGAAATATTCTAGCCGGTATTTTGGCCGCCATATCCTGGAGATACATGTTTCATATTTATTGGATTGCATTGTTCCCGCTTATCTTAATTGTTTTGTTCTTAAATAAACTGCCGGAAAACAGGAACAATACCCCAAACCCGAATAAGGAAAAACTACCTCCAAGAATATTCCGGGTCGCTTTATTTGCTTTGGGAGTTATGATGGTGTTTTACTTAATCGCTACCAATCTGGCTTTGATTGTAAACGAGAGAGGAATAGGGACATCTCAAACCGCAGGGTATCTTTTTGCCGTCAATACTGTCGTTATGTTGTGCGCGGGGATATTTTTACCGTTTGTAATGCGCCTAAAAAAGTTTTTCGTTCCGGTAAGTCTTCTTATGGTTGCCATAGGGTTTTTCGGAATAGCCAAAGCTTTTACGCTACCGTTCATGCTTATATCGGTTGTTTTTTCCGGAGCAGGTATCGGCTCTTTGTTCCCATACCTTCTCAACCTGGCTTCCGAAAAAATACCGGAAACGCAAAGCATTAAAGCAATGTCCATTGCCATGGCGTTTGCCTGGTTTGGCCAGTTTTTGTCTCCGCTGTTTTTCGGCGCCGCCTCTTCACTAACGGGTTTAGATATATCCTATATGTTTTTACTTACCTCAATTGTATTCATCATATTGGCCGCAGGTTTGGCTACAGTTAATTTCCGGGGAAAAACTAGGGAGAATGGATAGACGTCAGAAAACCATAAGGCTGTTCTGGCGTCAGTTTCTTAGCAACCGTTTCTTATTCTGTGGCTCATAAATATATTCACTGGGGGTTCTTATATGTACGCATAAACTCCTGCATAATTCTCCATGGTAAATGTAAGCCTTTCTTCCATTGGGTTTCCTCCTTGTGGCTGTCAAGCATTCTTTTAGCTTAAAGTTTTTTGATATTTGAAAATACGGAGAATTAGTTTTCTAACATTT
>DATMXV010000338.1:0-2527 GCA_035561335.1 Desulfitobacteriaceae bacterium | reverse complement strand
TCCTTAGTCTGCTCCTCATTCATTTTTATAGTCAATTGCCTAAGTTTTTGTTCACCGTCCGGAGAGTTATACGCAACTCCTTTTTCGAGCCTAAAATACTCCTCCGGTAAATTATTCTTGAGGAATTCAGCATATTTAAGCCCTATTTTAGTCCAGTCTTCTTTATCCTGGTTTAGATTCTTAAAACTGTACCGGCTAAGTTCCAGCTTTTCCGGACCTGAGTAGTTACTGTCAATTTTCCGCACAGCCGCGCCAAAAGCATCAGGATTTACCTGAAAATACTTATCATAGAGGACAGGAAATTTAACTCCGATTTTTTCCTTTGTCAAGAAAAGCTCCGTATTTAATAATTCAGATTCCTTTGAAACTAACGATGCAACAGTATGACTTATTTGCTGCAGGGGGTCTGAGGCTGTGGAAACAGTTAGTTTACTCTCTTTTAAGGTATTTTTAATTGTTTCAAGCTGGGCCCTTTCGCTTTCGGACATAAGGGCGTCAATATTAATATCACCGGATAATTCCAGGTTTGTCCTGGAGGGTTCCTGGGCCATAGCATTTTGTAAGGCTAAATCGTCTTTGTACTTATCCTTAATCTCTTGGATGGTATTCACGAATGTTTTTGTTTCTGCTGAAAAATAAAGCTCTTTGGGTGTCTTATTCAGGAAAATTGCATAGGCTGCAGCCGATGCTATAATAACAACGAACACAGTTGTAGAAATAATTAGTGCTTTGCCGGAACGAAAATCCATCTCAATTCCTCCTCGTAAAAAATTAACAATGGATCAACAGCCTTTCTCAGATTGACCCTATTGCAGGTTCTTAATTTTTTTAACCGGTTCTTCCAATAATCTGCCGTTTTCAAGGGTAAGTACCCGTGAACATATTTTTAAGGTTGTCAGTCTATGGGTAATAACCAGGCAGGTACAATTATGGCTAAAACCCATAATAGCCTTTAAAACATTCATCTCAGTCTCCAAATCGAGGGCAGAAGTAGCTTCATCCAGGATCATAAAAGGAGCTTTTTTCAAGAAAGCCCGGGCAATGGCAATCCTTTGGGCTTGTCCTTCGGAAAGACCATGACCACGTTCGCCAATAACGGTGTCCAGCCCCTGGGGCAATTCTTCTATAAAACCCCAGGCACATGCCGCCCGGGCCGCCTTTTCTATTTCTTCGACGGTTGCGTCCATCTTCCCACTGCGCAGGTTGTCAGCAATAGTACCACTGAAAAGAGTATTCCCCTGCGGTACATATGTAACCCAATCCCTGGTAGCCGCCGACACTTGGTAATGTCCAACCCTGCTGTCAGTAAAGTATAACTCCCCCTCAGAAGGGCGCAGCAGTGCCAGTAAGAGTCTGATCAAAGTAGTTTTGCCTTCACCTGAAGCCCCTACCAAGGCTACCAGTTGGCCGGGATATATGTCTGTTGTTATTTTTTCCAAAACAGGTTTGCCTTTGGTATAATAGAAGCTAAGCTGACGGATACTGATTCCAACTTCCTTAGGCTGGGGCAAGTCCTCTCCTTTGTTTTCCATCTCCATGGCTTCCAGTTCCATTAACCGTCCTGCCGAAGCTGTCATGGCAATAATCTGGGGAAATGTCCTGGCCAGGCCGATAAAAGGAGTTTGCACCTGTTGCACCAATTGCAGAAAAGCAGTTAGAGTACCAAAGGAAATCGCTTTTTGGGCGAGCATGACAACACCCCAGCCGAACGCCAGCATATACCCTGTCCAATAGCCAACCGATATGATACTGTTGGCAGCAAGCGTAGTTTTGTTTCGTTTAAGAATCCATTTCATGCGATTTTCATGCAGACCTTGCAGAACATCCTGATTGTGCCTTTCCTGGCGAAAGCTTTTGATAATGATGAAATTTTGCAATGCTTCCTGAATATATGAACGATAAGCACTCTCAGATTCCTGCACTTTGATATAAAGAAATTTAAGCTTACGCCCCCATAACCTGCTGAAAAGCACAGTGAAGGGCCCGATAAAAAAAGCCAAAAAGGCAAGCCTGGAATCAAAGTAGAATAAAGTTAAAAAAGCAGCCGTAAACTGGACGATAAGAGCAAAAATACCCGGTATAACATTGACAACGCAATTAGTGATATTATTCACATCACTTGTCAAACGGGTTAAAAGGTCCCCGCTGTGATAAGATGAAAGCGGCAGCCATTCAGTACCCAACAGTCTTTGAAAAAAACGCTGGCGCATAACATTGGAAAACGATTCGTTGATACGGACTGAAAGAAGCGAACCTCCTATACTAATTAATAAATTTAGGATAATGAGTCCCGAAAAAATTGCGGCTGAAAACACAGCCTGGCTAAATTGACCTGCTACAGCAAAGTCAACCATGTTTTTGGAAGCGATAGCAGTCCCTACGCTCATAAGCGACCCAGACACACCTATTAACAAAATAAGCGCCAGACCCGGCAAAAATGGCCAAATATCAGGCTTTATCCAAAGAATAGCAGTCCAGAGTTTTATTATCTCAGTTTTTATTTTTTTCATCACCGATGATTTACTCC
>DATMXV010000337.1:0-5180 GCA_035561335.1 Desulfitobacteriaceae bacterium | reverse complement strand
CTTTCTAAACTAATAATATTTTGTTTAATTTTCATAATTTATTAACCTCCCGCTTGGAATAAACTACTCTTCCATAGTTTATTCCCGATCAAGGGGCATATTCATAATGTTGCTGCGATATGTATCCTTTTTAATGCAAATAACCTTGCTCTCCCCTGAGATGGCGGTGCTCTACCTTATCCCCGGCTGAGGTACCTTGGCAAGTATATAATGGGCGCGCTTTATGACCGGTATGTAAAAGCTGATGGGCTTTTTCGCTGTTGGGTTCACCCAAAAATTCTTCATAAAGTTTTAAAACCTGGGGGTTTTCATCAGAGTTACGGTGTTCTTTTTGCGAATCAGACTGAAACAAACCCCTGGCCCGGGACTTGCGAAAATCCAGTTGCAGGTTCCATTTGTCCAGATTTGAATAAATAGGCTGTCCTCCTCCGCCCACACAGGCTCCGGGGCAGGCCATTATTTCGATAAAATCATACTGGGCCTCATGATTGCGTACCCGGTCGCAGAGCTTGCGTGCTTCTCCGATATTTCTCGCTACAGCTACCCGGATGAGCCGGTCTCCCAACTTGAATTCTGCTTCGCGCACTTCATTAAAAGAACGGATTTTCTCCAGGTCTTCCTTGGGAATTTCGGTCCCGTTAACTTGTTTATAAAGCATGCGCAGGGCAGCTTCCATAACCCCGCCGGACGCTCCGAAGATAACAGCCGCTCCACTGGCGTACCCCATGGGATTGTCAAATTCCTCATCAGGCAAATCAGCAAAATTCATGCCGTTCATCCTGATCATTCTGGCCAATTCCCGGGTAGTGAGGACGGCATCAACATCCCTTTGCCCGCTGTCCCGGTGTTCCGGACGGGCTGCCTCAAATTTTTTGGCGACACAGGGCATGACCGAAACACTGAAAATCTTTTCCGGCGGAATCCCGGCAAGTTGGGCATAGTAGGTTTTTACTAAAGCCCCAAAAATCTGCTGGGGACTTTTAGTTGAGGAAAGGTGCGGAATCAATTCGGGATAAAAATTCTCACAGAATTTAACCCAGCCGGGGCAGCAGGAAGTAAATTGGGGTAAAGGGCCTCCTTTGCCGTTTAAACGGGCCAGGAGTTCATGCCCTTCCTCAATGATACAGATATCGGCCCCAAAGCAGTCGTCAAAGACTTTATTAAAGCCAATTCTGCGCAGGGCGGCAACCATTTTCCCGGCAACCAGTTCCCCTTGCGGCAAGCCGAATTCCTCGCCGAGGCTGACCCGGATAGAAGGCGCGGTCTGGACAACTACATGGACAGATGGATCGGCCAGGGCTTTCCAGACCTTATCTGTATCATCTTTTTCATGCAGAGCCGCAGTTGGACAAACAAGGATGCATTGACCGCAGGTAATACAGGGCGTATCTGCCAAACTGTCATTATAGGCCGGTCCGGCGATTGAATCAAAACCGCGCTGCTGCATATCATAGATGCTTACGGTCAGGACATCCCGGCAGACGGTGATACAGCGGCGGCAGCGGATACATTTGCTGGGTTCCCTGACCAGAGAGGGGGATTTGTCATCAATCGCAAAGACTCCCCGCTCGCCTTCCCACTGCAGGCCATGGATATTCATTTCCCTCGCTAATGTTTGCAGTTCACAATTGCCATTACGAAAACAAGTCAGACAGTCGAAAGGATGATCTGAGAGCAGCAGTTCTAAGACCTGCCTGCGGGCCTGCAATACCTCGGGGGTATTAGTGTGGATTACCATCCCCTCGGCTGCTGCTAACGAGCAGGCAGCGACCAGGTTTTCGTGTCCTTCCAGCTGGACTTGGCAGATCCGGCAGGAAGCAATGACATTAACCTCTTTCAGATAACAAAGAGTTGGGATATCAATGCCAATTGAGTGGGCCGCTTCAATTACTGTGACGCCTTCCTCCACAGTAATTGGCTGGTTGTCTATAGTTAAATGTACCATTATCATATCCTCCTAATGAACAAGCGCAGGGCCGGCGTTTTCCTGATTACTCTTCTCTGTGTTCTCAATCATGGCTTCCACAGCAGAATTATTGTCACCGGACTGTTTCTTCCCGTAAGAAATTGCCTTATAAGGACATTTTGCCAGGCATTTGCCGCACTTTGTACAGGCTTCCTCTACAATGGAGTGTGCTTGTTTCGGCTCCCCTTTGATAGCTCCTGCGGGACATTCTTTACGGCAAATGCCACAAGCCCGGCAGAGTTCTTGATTAATGGTATAGCTGAGTAATTTTTGGCATACTCCTGCCCGGCAATGCTTGTGCAAGATATGTTCTTCATATTCGGCACGGAAACATTTCAGGGTACATAATACCGGATTTGGGGCTGAATTCCCCAGGCCGCAAAGGGAGTTCCGTTTAATCAGGTGAGAAAGCTCTTCCAGAGCAAGCATATCCCCTTCCCGGCCTTGGCCTTCAGTAATCCTGGTCAGTATTTCCAGCATCCGTTTTGTGCCAATCCGGCAGGGTGTACACTTTCCGCAAGATTCGTCCCGGGTAAACTCCACGTAAAAACGGGCGACATCAACGATACAGCTATCTTCATCAATAATAATTAAACCGCCGGAACCCATCATGGAGCCAATTTCCAGCAAAGTGTCATATTCCAAAGAAATATCCAGATGCTCTTCTGTCAGACAACCGCCGGAGGGCCCGCCTGTTTGGGCGGCTTTAAACTTTCTTCCTCCGGGTATTCCTCCGCCTAAGTTATAAATAACCTCCCGTAAGGTAGTGCCCATGGGTACTTCAATCAAGCCGGGATTCCTGATCTTACCTGCCAAGGCAAAAACTTTAGTGCCTTTACTGCGTTCAGTACCGATCGAAGCGAACCAGTCACTGCCATAGCGAATTATATTGGGAATGTTGGCATAGGTTTCAACATTATTAATCAAGGTTGGCTTTCCCCAGAGCCCCTGAACAGCCGGAAAAGGCGGACGCGGCCGGGGTTCACCGCGCAAACCTTGGATTGAGCGAATAAGGGAAGTTTCTTCCCCACAGACAAAAGCGCCCGCACCCAAGCGGATTTCGATATTAAAAATGAAATCAGTACCAAGCAATTTCCGGCCTAAAAGCCCCTTTTCCCTGGCTTGCCTGAGAGCAATTTCCAGTCTTTTGACCGCCAGCGGGTATTCCGCCCTGACATATATATAGCCTTGGTCAGAGCCAATGGCATAGCCGGCTATGCACATGGCCTCCAGAACCGCATGCGGATCTTCTTCCAGGATACTCCGGTCCATAAAAGCGCCGGGATCACCTTCATCCGCATTGCAGATAACATACTTTTTTTCTGCTTTGGCCTGATGGGTAAACTCCCATTTGCGGCCGGTTGGGAAACCGCCGCCGCCCCGTCCCCGCAAACAGGATTTTTTAATTTCCGCAATAATTTGCAGGGGAGTCATTTCTTTCAGTACTTTGGCTAAAGCAAAATAACCGTCCCGGGCAATATATTCCTCGATATTTTCCGGGTTGATCAAATCACAGTTTCTCAGGACATTACGGCTTTGTCCTGGAAAATATTGATTTTCTCTAAACTCCCGGGGTTTTTGCCCCAATATTGTACGGCGAATCACATCTAGTTCTGCTGCAGAGTTCACTTAATGCATCTCCTCAGGTTTTTTAGGGGGATCCAAGATATCTGAAAGCATTTCCGGCTTTATTTTCCCGTGAATTTCCTCCCCTATTATCATTACAGGAGCCATATTGCAGGCCCCGATACAACGGGACGATTTAAGGCCGAACTTGCGATCGGGGGTTATCTCACCAACATCTATACCTAATTTTTTTTTCAGTTCACTCAGGATATTTGCGGAACCGTTTACATAACATGCTGTACCGAGGCAAACATTCAGGGTAGTTTCTGCTTTCGGTTTCGTAGAAAAATAATGATAAAAACTTACGACCCCATAAACTTCGGCCAGGGATATCCCCAGGCGGTTGGCAATATGGATTTGAACTTCCCGGGACAAATAGCCAAAGAGATTTTGGGCATAATGCAAAACCCTGATCAGAATCCCGTCCTCTTTCGCTAAATTCTTAATAAATTCATCCAGTTCCTGATAAAGCGGATCTTCTTCCGGGGGGCTTGGACAAGAAACGTTGCCTTCAGGCCTTTCCCTGAATTCCGGTTCGAAGTCCCGCAGGTTTTCAGTTTGCTGATATCCTGAATTCGTTAATTTCTCTTCCTGCATATTTCCCTCCATATTTTCCTCCGTAACGTGACTATTTATTAGATTAAACAAAAGTTTCTAAATTATCCGTGTTAAAAATATATAAGGTGCTAAGCTAAAAAATATTGCAGGTTAGCACCTTTGATATTTCTCTTAAATTTTAGAGGCCAACAGTATTCAGCTTGCAATTAATGTTGCCGGGGCGGTTGAGGCTGGACATAATTAGGGTTATTCCTGGTATGGTCATTATAACCGGGCTTAACCTCCTTGTTCCCTGCAGGTTGGGGGTCACTGCCATATTGGGCAGGTCCTCCATAACGTTGATTGGGATCTGATTCGTAAGAGATACCGCTGCCCTCGTTCCAAGGTCCGCGGCTGTCACCCTGACCTGTTGACAGATTCATATATTTCTTGGAAAAATCCGAATCTCTGAAATCCTTGTCAACCCCGGTTCCTTTCAGGGTTGCGATTGCTTGCATAAAGGAAAAATTATGGGATTCTTCCCTGCTTAACAAGAAACGGATCATGTCTTTTACGCCAGGGTCGTCAGTTAGCTGGAGAAGCCGTTCATAAATGAGTTTTGCTCGCAACTCGGCGCCGGCATTTGCCGAAAGATCAGTATACAAATCCCCTGTCGAATTAACATAATTTGACGTCCACGGTGCTCCTCCTGAGTTAACCAGTAAGGGCCCGCCGCCAAGTATGGCCATATGGTTAGCGGCAAAATCCTTGGGAATAGTATCCATCTTGCCCAGGAGCATAGCAATTGCTTCCCCAACCATTTCCAAATGGCTGAATTCTTCGGCGGAGATGTCTTGCAACATGTCGCGTATCTTAGGATCGTTACATCCCAAACTTTGGGAGAAATACTGTAAAGCTGCTTTCAGTTCACCGTTTCCGCCCCCGAATTGTTCCAGTAAATGAACGGCAAAGACCGGATCGGGCTTATCTACATGAACGGTATATTCCATATCTTTGATATGTTTAAACAACCGGATAACCTCCTTTAGGT
>DATMXV010000336.1:0-7572 GCA_035561335.1 Desulfitobacteriaceae bacterium | reverse complement strand
AAGTTCATTTACCCTAAGAATCTTATTTTGGTTTCATAGATTATTACGTTTGCTGATAAAATGTTTGCTGTTTATACTTTATATACCTTATCGAGGATTACTTTTATTAACGTATCCTTTTTATGCTTTTTTACACTGGCTAGGGCTTTTATTATTTCGGATTGGGGAAACTTTGCTTGGCCCGTCATTTTGCCGCTTCAAGAATAATATTATTGAAATGTACAAACGGTTTTTTCCCCTGTGATCTGGCAGGTAATTTGCATGAAAGGATTGATTAGCTGTTAAGGAATGGATATAATTAAAATGTCATTGTTTTGTATATAATTTGTACATATAATTAAATATTAATTGCTATTTTAAAAAAGAAGGCTCAGGTGAATTGCGGTGCATTTGGAAATAAGGGGCTTGGAAAAATTAAGTTTTAGAGAACGCCAGGCCGTTGTTTTAAAAGAAACCGGACTCTCTCTTGAGGAAATTGCCAAAAGGTTGAAGATCAGCTCCAGTTCTGTGGCAACTTTGCTAACGCGGGCCAAAAATAAAAAGTATGAAATCGTCTGTATTATTCCTGGTGAGGAACTGAATTTAGGAGGAGATTATTGGAGTGAAGAGGAAACAGCTGATTAATAAGATCCAACCGCGTAAAAAATTTCAGTTTCGACTGGGATATTGTTTATTACTCATTATCTTCCTGGCAATTGTGGGAAGTTCCGTCCTTCATTTGTGGTCTCTGCACCTGAATATTAAAAAAGAAATAACAGAACTTAACAGGCAGAAAATCAGCTTATTAGAGCAGCAAAAACAATATGAAGATGAAATTGTCCGCTTGAATACGCCGAGTTATATTGAACAATTAGCCCGGGAACAATTAGGATTAGTAAGGCATGGTGAAATTATTATTGCCCCCAAAAAGTAATTCATTATCTAATCAGGTAATCTTGACAGTTTTCTTGTTGACTGGATATAATGGAATAGTCAAAAAATCTAAGGAGGAGTTTGCTTCGTATGGCCATTGCGGTTGGCAGCATTGTTGAGGGAACAGTTACTGGGATAACAAACTTTGGGGCTTTTATTGAATTACCTGATAAAGTAATAGGGTTGGTTCATATTTCTGAAGTTGCCGATGCCTACGTTAAGGATGTAAGGGATTATCTTAAGGAAAAAGATACTGTGAAGGTTAAGGTTATTCATGTTGATGATAAGGGGAAAATCGGTCTGTCGATTAAGCAGGCCAATCCGAGTGCTCGGGTCAATCGCGAACGACGGCCAACGGCAGTCTCTTTTGAGGATAAACTTAGTAAATTTATCAAGGACAGTGATGAACGACAATTAGAATATCGTAAGGCTACGGAATCCAAACGGGGTGGCCGGGGATCCAGCCGTTATTAATTTAGTTGTGTTATTAATTAGTTTAGAGAGTAACCGCCTTAAAGAGGCGGTTTTTATATGTTTTAAGTAAAAAATAGCATGAATTTCACTAAAACAAGATCTTTTTGTTTTTACTAATCCAGATTTAGTTGTCAGTTTTTTCTTTGCTACTAAATACAGTACTTGCCCATCTGAAATATGAATATCAAGAGCGTGATTAAAGAATCCGGTCGAAAGTTGCTCATATCTAATGACAGCGACTGACAGCCTTTTACCTTTAGGGAAGGTATAATATTAACATAAAATGGTAAGAGGTGAATTTATGGCTGATTGGACAACTCTTAAAGTTGAACATGGCTTGCGGGAAGGCAGATTCTCTTTTGTGAAAGCTTTGCTTCCCTTTATTTTAGGGGGAATATTGGCCCGGGGGAGTATTATGGGTATATGCCCGTTCGGAATGGCCTTCGGCGCAGCTCTGATTATCAGGGGAGGAAGGGGATTACCCTTAGGGCTGCTGGGTATTTTGCTGGGGACAATTTCTCTTTCTTTAAATGAGATAATACCTGTTCTGCGAGTTATCCTGGTGCTTGGAGCATTAGGGGTAAGTCTTCCCCTGCTGCGTAAACGAAAATGGGAAGGAATATGCTCAGCTTTGCTTACGGGAATAGTTGTTTCCTTGGTTTTCTTGTTATTGGAATTTGCTAAACCTGATCCTTACAGCATCCTCACAGCAGGGCTTTGGGGAATATTAACGGGTGGGTTTGCGTTAATTTTTCAGTTCGCCTTATTACATCAGGATGCTTTATGGCGGGGAGAATTCACCCAGGAACAGGGAATAGCCTGGCTGTTATTGTTGATCGGTTTTTTGAGTGGAATCCAGGGTTTGCAACTGATGGAAATAAATTTTCCGGTTGTTGTCTTGAGTTTTTTTATTCTTTTGATTTCTGAACGATTTGGCGCCGGGACAGCAGCCGGGGTAGGGGCGTTACTTGGATTTCTTCCCCAATTAACCTTTAATGTTCAGAACCTTATGGATGCAGGGATCTTTGGGTTGGCAGGTTTTTGTACCGGAGCTTTTCAACGGTTTGGAAAACTAGGCATGGGTATAGCATTTTCGGGTGTTACTCTGATACTGACTTTCTTTTTAAGATCAAATGCCGAGTATTCGCAATTATTTTCTTCTGCCATTGGCTTATTGCTCTTTCTAATCTGGCCCAGCAGCTTACCCAGGACAAGCTTCCTTAAGCCAAAACCCCTGCCGGAAGTTGAGGCTACTGTGACAAAAGTCAAGGCCCTGGCTGAGGTAATTGATCAGATTGCCCTGAGTTATCAGGCTGCCGAGGCTGAAGTTTCAGAGGAAAAGCCTGAGATACCTGAGCTTATGAATGTTTTGGTTGAACGGGTTTGCAAAGGGTGTCCGACTATAGGAGTATGTTGGGAAAGGGAGTTTTATAAAACTTACCGCTTGATTTTTGATATTTTTGAGCTTATGGAGAAGCTGGGTAAAGTAGAGAGTGATGATCTATCAATAGAGTACAAACGTCACTGCGGCCGAATTAAAGAAATGTTGTTAGGGATTCAGTTTCTTATGGAACAAGAACGGAATAAGGAAGTCTGGCGCAAGAAACTGGCCCTGAATCATAAGACCTTGTCCTTGCAGTTCCAGAATGTTTCACAAGTCATTGGTCATTTTGCCAAAGAGTTATATGGCAATCATAACTGGGAGGGTAACTTGCCCGCGGGTCTTGCCCGGCGGCGGCGGCATTTTCTGGAGGTCGGGGTTGCCCAGTTTACCAAAAGCGGCAATAGTTTAAGTGGTGATAATTATGCGTCTCTTGCTTTTAATCCTACTCAGCATGCTTTTGTAATTTGTGATGGCATGGGGGCAGGGAAAAGTGCGGCCAAAATGAGTTCCACGGCTTTAACTCATTTGGAACAATTGTTAAACACCGGCTTTGAGCCTGAAGGTGCAGTCCAGGCCCTTAATTCAATTCTTGTTTTGCGTTCTCCGGAAGAAAGTTTTGTTACTGTTGATTTAACGGTGGTTGATTTAGAATCTGAAAAAATACAAATAATTAAAATGGGTGCTTCCCCATCCTATATAAAGCATGCTGATAAAATAGAGGTCTTAAGTTCTTCCAGCCTTCCGGTGGGTATTTTGAATCAAATTGATGTTCCTGTAATAGATACTGAACTGCAGGCAGGTGATTGTTTGATAATGGTGACAGACGGAATCCATGATGTTTTAAAAGACGGGGCCGATTGGTTAAAGCCGTTTTTAGAAAATACAGTTGTGAAACAGCCGCAGGAAATGGCAGATCTGATAGTATCTGAGGCCAGGCGGTTATCTAATCAAATCATGCATGACGACGGGGTAGTATTAGTCGTCTGTAAAAATAATTGGAATAATTGAGTAAATCGCTATTATCCACTCACAAACACTACATTTGCTGCATCCGCTCGGCATAGGACTTGTTTTCGTGGCAGTGGCTAATCAAGACATCCGTGTTTTAGTCATGGACAAGTTCCATTGGCGTGCTTGACGCTTTATTGGCCGAACGTTTATGCCATCCCTGGCACGTTCGGCACTTGACACATCCGGTGCCTTTGTCTGCTTTGAATTTAAGCTAATTCCGCTAATTGTTCGCTTAGTAATAGTGATTTACGGGCTTGGAACGAAGAAAAAGATTTTGGACAGGACCGGGGACGTGAACGGTCCTTTCTTTATGCGCAAAGTTGCACAGGGCTTGTTTGCTGTGGGCAGTACTCTTAGGCTATAATTAAAATGATTAGGAATAAAGGGGAGCGGCAGATTGTATCAAAGGTTATGCACGCAAGTTTTTCCGGAATTAATTGCCGACAATATTAAAATTCTGGCAGCTGTGTCAGGAGGGCCTGATTCTGTAGCATTAGGCCACCTTTTATGGCGCTATGCCCAGGAGGAAAAGTCCAAGGGGCTGTCTCTGGTTTTTTCGCATATTCATCATGGAATTCGCAAAGAGTCAGATGAAGAAGCGGTTTTGGTTCAGAAGCTGGCTGATGAATTAGGGGTTCCGTGTATAATTCACCGGTTTGATGCCAAAGAATATGCCAAATTGTCCGGGCAGTCTTTTCAATTGGCTGCCAGGGAATGGCGCTACGCCCGTTGGCAAGAGGACTGCCAGCGGGAGGGCTGTTCTTTGCTGGCGACTGCTCACCATTTGGGAGATCAAGCTGAAACTATTCTTTATCGTCTTTTACGGGGCAGCGGAACTGCCGGTCTGGCCGGGATCCATCCGTCTAAAAACGGGATTATCAGGCCTTTATTAGGTATTACTAAGGAGGAAATCCTTGATTATTGCCGGCAGGAAGGATTATCTTTTGCTTTGGACAGTTCTAATGAAGAACCGCTTTACGACCGTAATAGAATACGCTTGGAATTAATCCCTGAATTGATTAAGAATTATAACCCGCGAATTTTAGAAGCTTTAGGCCGTACCGGAAAATTATTGCGATGGGACGAAGATTTTTTGGGGGTTAAGGCTCAAGAGGCTTGGGAAAAATACTGTTTGCTGAACAATTCAGAAGAAGTTGTTCTGGATTCGGCAGTTTTTCAGGAACCGCCGGCAATTCTCTCAAGGCTTTTACGCCGGGCGGCAACAATTGTCACTACTCAACCACGTCTTAGTTTTGGATTTGTGGATAAAATAATGAATAGTAAAGGATTTGCCGGCTGGACTCAGGATATACCGGGGTTCAGGGTGGAAATTCAGAGAAGGGAAATAATATTTAAAAAAAACAAAAGTAAGGCTGCAAACTTTCCCGGGCAAGACCTTTCGTTTAATATCCCTTTACGGCTTGGTGAATGGGTTAGGGTTTCCGATTTGGGTATCAGCGTGGGCTTGTTTATTTTCAGGACAGACGGGGAACAGTTTATCAAGCAGGACGGGGCTGCTCACTTTACCTTTTTTAATAAGGAAGAACTGGATGGATTCAGGCAGTCATTGGTCTGCCGGTCCAGGAAAAAGGGAGATAAAATGTGGTTTAAGGGTGTTGGGCATAAGGTTCTGAAAAAAGTATTTCAGGAAGCCCATATCCCCGCCGGGGAAAGAAAAAGACTGCCGTTGATTGCCGGAGCTGATGAAATATTATGGGTTCCGGGGGTAAAAAGAAGTGACCGGTTTTTACCAAGGGGTGAGGGCCTTAGACTTTATTGCACAGTGAAAAAAGGTTAAATTAAATAATTTTGTAAAATAGGTTATGCGTATGGTATAATATCTAATATTGCGCTGATACAAGTTGTTAGCGGAGGGGGGATCCAAAAGTTGAAGTTTTCCAAGAATGTAGCTATCTATCTGCTGATTATTCTTTTAGCTGTAATGCTGATAAGGTGGTCCAATCCTCCTGCAAATAAAAACTTGGTTGATTATAATGAATTCTACAATGCTGTTATTGAGGATAGAGTTGCAGAGGTTACACGTGTTGAAGAGGAAAGTGGGATCCTTTATTCTGTTACACTAAAAGATAATACAAAGTACGATATATTAGGTCCTTCCAATGATC
This sequence comes from Desulfitobacteriaceae bacterium, assembly GCA_035561335.1. Classification (GTDB taxonomy): domain Bacteria; phylum Bacillota; class Desulfitobacteriia; order Desulfitobacteriales; family Desulfitobacteriaceae; genus UBA2264. The sequence continues at coordinate 1,665 of DATMXV010000336.1, read as the reverse complement.
CGGAATTATTAGCTGCTTTGAAAAAACATGTTTCTGTCATCAAGTCTGATAAACCAGTAGAGGCGCCTTGGTGGATGGGTTTGCTGACTACATTACTTTTACCCCTGGTGATTGTTGGCTTGTTCTTTTTTATGATGCAGCAGACCCAGGGCGGCGGAAACCGGGTTATGCAGTTTGGCAGAAGCAGGGCGAAACTGATTAGTGATGAAAAGAAAAAGGTTACTTTTGAAGATGTGGCCGGAGCTGATGAAGTAAAAGAAGAACTCCAGGAAATAGTTGAATATTTAAAATTTCCCCGAAAGTTTACGGAATTAGGTGCTAAAATACCGAAAGGGGTCTTATTATATGGTCCGCCGGGTACAGGAAAAACCTTGTTGGCACGGGCAGTAGCCGGAGAAGCCGGGGTACCGTTTTTCAGTATCAGCGGTTCGGATTTTGTCGAGATGTTTGTTGGTGTCGGGGCTTCGAGGGTGCGTGATTTGTTTGAGCAAGCCAAAAAAAATTCTCCTTGTATTGTATTTATTGATGAAATCGATGCTGTAGGACGGCAGCGGGGTGCAGGTCTGGGCGGCGGTCACGATGAACGTGAACAGACACTTAATCAGCTATTAGTAGAGATGGACGGGTTTAGCGGTAACGAGGGCGTTATTGTTATTGCTGCTACTAACCGGTCGGATATTCTTGATCCGGCACTTCTGCGTCCGGGTCGTTTTGATCGTCATATTGTTGTAGATGTTCCCGATGTCAAAGGACGTGCAGAAATTCTGAAAGTTCATTCCAAGGGTAAACCTCTCAGAGATAATGTTAACCTGGATATTCTGGCCCGGCGGACACCTGGTTTTACGGGTGCGGACTTAGCTAATTTGATTAATGAAGCTGCTTTGCTTACAGCCCGCAGAGGGGAAAAAGATATTGGCATGCAGTCTTTAGAGGACGCTGTTGAGCGGGTAATAGCCGGACCGGAGAAAAAAAGCCGGGTAATAAGTGATTTTGAAAAGAAACTTGTTTCCTATCATGAAGCAGGGCATGCTTTGGTGGGAGAATTGTTAACTTATACTGACCCGCTGCATAAAGTATCCATAATACCTCGCGGCCGGGCCGGGGGTTATACCCTTCATTTACCAAAAGAAGACCGTAATTATATGACAAAGTCTCAAATACTTGACCAGGTAACATTACTTATGGGTGGACGGGTTTCGGAGGCCTTGGTTTTAAACGAGATCAGTACCGGGGCATCTAATGATTTAGAGAGAGCAACAGGGTTAGCCCGCAAAATGATTACGGAATTAGGGATGTCTGATGAACTTGGTCCTCTCACCTTTGGCCATAAAGAAGAACAAGTATTTTTGGGACGGGATATCGCCAGGGACCGTAACTACAGTGAAGCAGTTGCCTATGCTATTGACAAAGAGTGTAAACGGATTATTGACGAGTGTTACCAGAAGGCTCAAAACTTACTTTCTCAAAATATAGTTAAATTACATGCGATTGCCGAGGCTTTGATGGAGAAAGAGACCTTGGAAGCTAAGGAATTTGCCGATTTAATTGCTAAATTCGATGCTGAAATACCGGCAGATAATAAACTTTCCGAAGCAGAGGAAGTTGTATTAACGGAAAAAGAAGTTTAAAATAAAATACGGGGTTTTAGGTATACTTATGCTTACC
>DATMXV010000335.1:0-2894 GCA_035561335.1 Desulfitobacteriaceae bacterium | reverse complement strand
AATATCATTTGGTAAGGGGATTTCCCTGATAATCTCATCTACATCAGGTATTCTTTGAATAAATTTCATACTCATGCCTTATTCTCCTTTTGTTTCAGCGATTAGAATTAAATTATCTTACTGTCTTCTGTATAAGAGAGTCAGGCAATCCTTAGGTAATTTACTGCTTTAATTCGTCGAACATCGCTTTGAAAAAATTCTTTGTTTTCTCTGTCCGGTGTTTAAAACGAACCCCTTCAGTTACGATAAGCGTCGGAGTTGTGTCACTCTTTATTTCTCTTACCTTGAATTCCACCATACACATTACACTGCTGCCTTCCATTGGTTCTTTTATCACCTTTATATCACCCATGATCGATAAGGAAATATCCGGGCCTTCCAAAACTGAAATAACCGCTTTGCCCTTTTCTTTTATATTAGAAACTGTTTGGTGCGCTTTTACCAAAGCTATCCGGATAGTTTTCTCATCAGAAGCAGCCATTAAATGTACAGGCATCGAATGCGGATTGCCCTCGGGGGTAACAGTAGACATAACAACAGTTAATGATTCCTTGTTAAACAAATCCATGAGTTCTTTTGTCATGGAATCCCCAATTATTTTACTCATGTTCAATCATCCCCTCTTAAATAATCTAATCTGAAATCTCATTGCGTCTGGCAACAATATTTTACTTTTTTATCTTAACTTAACTATTGGTTTGTTTCAATAATTTATAACAATTTCCAGCTGTCCTTAATTTAAATCTTCCAGTTCGCTTAACCAAAGGCTGTAACTGGCGTCACTGGGCATTCGCCAATCGCCGCGGGGAGAAAGGGCCACAGAACCAACTTTCGGTCCATCAGGCAGACAGGAACGTTTAAACTGTTGGGTAAAAAACCTTTTGTAAAATACCTTCAGCCATTTGCTGATCTCCTGATTCGAAAATTTGCCTCCAAAGGCGATAGCCGCCAGGTAATGGATTTTGCGGGGACTGAAACCCTGTCTTACCATATTATAAAGGAAGAAATCATGAAGTTCATAAGGTCCGATCACATCCTCAGTTTTTTGAATAATTTCATCATAAGAATCAGGAGGCAGCAGCTCAGGGCTAACCGGTGTCTCAAGAATATCAAGCAAGGCTATTTTAATCTCTTCATTGTTAACCCTTGTTGCATACCATTTCACCAGATGCCGTACTAATGTCTTGGGAATACTTGTATTTACAGCGTACATACTCATGTGGTCACCATTATAGGTACACCATCCTAAAGCCAATTCCGACAGGTCCCCGGTCCCTACTACGAAACCTCCTTCTTTATTGGCAATATCCATTAAAATCTGGGTACGTTCTCTGGCCTGAACGTTTTCATAGGTAATATCCTGAATACTCAAATCATGATCAATATCTTTAAAGTGGAGCAGGCAAGATTCTCTGATAGAGATCTCCCGAAAAGTTATTCCTAATTCTTTCATCAATTTCAGGGCATTTTCATATGTTCTGTTGGTAGTACCAAATCCAGGCATTGTAATCCCAATAATATTCCCGGTGGGAAGATTCAATTTTTTAAAGGCCTCATAACAAACTAACAAAGCCAAGGTCGAATCCAGGCCGCCCGAAATACCCAGAACAACCTTTTTCAGATCAGTTTTTTTAAGACGTTGACTTAAACCGGTGGCCTGAATAGAAAAGATTTCCTGACAACGGGCATCTTTATCCTTTTCTGAACTGGGGACAAAAGGATAGGGATCTACGGATCTTTTTAAAGTTAAAGAACTGTTATATTCAGCCAAATTAAAGTCAATAGTTAGATAATTACGCTCAGGCTTAACTTTTTCCATGAAACTGTTCATGCGATAACGGTCATTCATTAATTTTTCAATATCAATGTCTTTGACAATTGTTACGGAATCCTGATAAGTTGTTTGTTCTGCCAAGATTACCCCATTTTCAGCGATCATTGAATGCCCGCCAAAAACAACATCGGTTGTCGATTCGTCAGAACCGGCTGAGGCATAAACATACCCGCAGACAGTCCTGGCTGATTGCTGGGAAACTAAATTCCGCCTGTAATCACTTTTGCCAACAATATCGTTACTGGCCGATAAATTGAGAATTAAATTAGCGCCGGCAATTGCATGGTAGGAACTGGGTGGTATGGGCACCCATAAATCCTCACAAATCTCGATGGCAATTCTCAGCTCTGACTGTAAATCCCGGAAAATCAGGTTTTCGTTAAAAGGGACTATTTGGTTGCATAGTTTGACTTGCTGGCTAATTCTGGAAGCAGACGAGGCAAACCAACGTTTTTCGTAGAATTCACTGTAATTGGGGATAAATGTTTTAGGTACTGCGCCAAGAATACGACCACAGTGGATAACAACAGCGCAATTAAAAATTTGATTATCAGTCATTACCGGCATTCCCAAAACAACCACCATGTCCAGATTAAATCGGGCAATAAACTTAGCCAATTCACGCTCTGCACTTACAAGCAGTTGCCTTTGATTAAACAGGTCTCCACATGAATAACCTGTAATGCATAGTTCAGGAAATAAGGCTACTTGTACACCTGCAGACTCGGAAGAAAATCTTTTAACAATCTTACAAATTTGATCGATATTATACTTAGGATCGGCTACTTTTAAAGGAGGTGTCCCCACTCCCACCCGCACAAATCCCAGATTATTATCACCTGACAACTTCACCATCTCCCAGCTCCGCATTTAACCCCCGAAATCCCTTGGATAAGGTATTTTACAATTACTAAGATAACAAAATATCAAGAAAAGTACAATTTAATTGCCGATATTGAAAAAAGCTGCCTTTAGCCGGCTATAGGCAAGAGGCGGCCAAAACCTGAAAAACATCTGTCCATGTACAGGAAATGACAAAAAATGACGATAATTATATTAT
>DATMXV010000334.1:0-4841 GCA_035561335.1 Desulfitobacteriaceae bacterium | reverse complement strand
TAAAAGCAACCTGGTTGAGTTTGCCAACCGGTTTTTGGAAGCAATTCCGCAGAGGTTGAAGAAGACACCCATTATTGCCGTCCAGCCTGACAAAGGAAAAGTCAAACTGGTTCACTATCAAAGCAGCAATCTCATTATGCCGCTAATCGATGATATCCTCTCCGAAGGGCTTGCGGGAACTACCTGTGTTTTAACTAAAACAAATGAAGAAGCCTTACAGGTTACCGGGCTGCTGCTGAAAAACGGTTTGCAGGCCAAACTGATTCAGTCCAATGAAGAATTTAATTTGTCTAACCTTCTGGAAATCAGATATTTTTTAAGCCTGCTTAATTTAACAGAGGACATTTATATGATAAGTGATGAGATTTGGGCTAAGGCAAAACGGGAGTTGAAGGCCAGGTTTGGCAGCAGTCTGAATTTGGAACTGTGTCTGAACCTTATCAGTGATTTTGAGGCGGTGAATCCCAGGAATAAATACAAATCAGATTTGGATATCTTTATCCGCGAATCAAAGCTGGAAGATTTCTTTGCTGAAAACAGCGAAACAATCTTTGTTTCCACGATTCACAAGGCCAAAGGCCGGGAGTTTGACAATGTATTCCTGCTGCTTGTTCAGTTTAACTCCCGGACGAATGAAGCAAAACGACAGTTGTATGTTGCCATGACCAGGGCTAAACGCAACCTTAATCTACATTATAATGGAAATTATCCGGATTTCCTTAAATCAGAGGATGTTATTTTAATTAATGATTCCCAAACTTATGCTCCGCCCGGTCAATTAGCTATGCAACTGACTTATAAGGATGTCTGGCTGGACTCTTTCCTCTCTCGTCAAAATCTTATTTCCCAGCTTAACAGCGGAGATATACTCACAATTGACGGGACATGCTGCCGTAATTCCAAACGGCAGGCAGTTTTAAGATTCTCCAGACAGTTCATGAAACAAATAGAGTCTATGAAGCAAAAACAATATCTGCCTAAAACAGCGAAAATTAGATTCATAGTATACTGGCGGAAAGAAAATTCGGAACAGGAAATTCGAATTATTTTGCCGGAACTTTATTTTGAGAGGAGAGATGCTGCATTCTTGGAAACTCCCAATGTAATGATTGGCTCAGACTAAAATCTTTGTTGATCGTTTGTTCTGCTTATACTTCTGATTTCAACTCTTTACCTCTGACAGTGCGCCCAGGCTCAACTCCTGACTACGTCCGTCTTTGTCAACCAGTTTGTATGAGAGCATACTGCTGATTGAAGCTTCTTGACTTCCTTGAAACAATATGGATCTAATGATGGAGGAGCTAGGTAAGATTAGTCAATGCTTGACCAAAGGCAAAGGTGATCTTACCGAAGAGCATGCGGAGTTGCTGATTTTGCTGCTGGGAAATTGTCTTATGATGGATATTGATATTATTAGTGCTTTTTGGGATAAGTATCAGGTTATAATTTAAACACTTGCCTTTTTTATTTTCACAAAGTAAAATAAAGCTAAAAATACGTAAAGTTTTACGGAATATTTTACGCGAATTACTTACCTGAGTGTCTAAATACCCAACTTTTTAAATATACTAGAAAGGAGGATGTGAAAGTGGGTGTTGTAATGGACAATCCTATTCGGTTAAGGCCTGACCAAATGATAAAGGCATCAGAAGCTGCTAAAAAATTCGGCTATGCAAGGAAAAAGGCAAAAGATTTACCCCAATTTATCACTGAGAACGGAAATATCGATTCAGTTTTAATGGGTTATGATTATTATCTGAAAATGTATCAAAGACTAATTGAACTTGAAGAGAAAGAAGAGTCACGAATACTAAATGAAAGAATTGAGCGATTGGAAAATGATCCAGCCCAAGGGATTCCTTGGCGGACAATTCGACGTTCGGAATAGAAGATGCAAGAAAAGAAATTTGATGTAAGATTCGATCCTGATGCATTAAAAGAGTATCGTAAACTTGATAAATCAGTTCTTCCCATGTAAACAAAGCAATAGATGAACTTGAATATAGAGCAGATGAAATTGGTAAGTCAGGGCCTATCAAAAGAGCGATTGGCAAAATTAATTAAGAGGTCAAAAAAATGGGATGTTGGTAAGCGATAGGCAATCATTTGTCGTCGTATTTTTTAATTATTCTCTGGACCAATCTGAAGAACTTAATGATGATTAAAGTTTGACGACAGAGGGTAAAATTTTTCCAAAATGTCTTAGGAAACGTGAGTTTAATTCACTTTTATAAAAATCAAGAAAGGTGGGGAAACTTGAAAATAGTATTAAAAATCTTCGGAATTATAACGGTAACCGGAAAGTGATGGGGAGAAAAGGAGAGGGGTATTGTGAACTATAAGGTTATCTATTTTACCAGGACCGGTAACAGCAGGAGAGTAGCTGAAAAGATAGCGGATAAACTTTCTTTGCAAGCTATAGAAATTACGGATAACATGAGTTGGCAGGGGATTTCCGGATTTATCAGAGGCGGATATTATGCTTCAAGAAATAAGGATGTTGAAATAAAAATTCCTGATAACTTGGACGGTTCTGAGGAACTTATTGTAGTTACACCTTTATGGGCCGGCAAAGCAGCCCCTGCCGTTAGTACTCTCTTGAAAACCAAAGCACTGGAAAAGGTCCATTTAGTTGTTACTTCCGGCGGTACTATAATAAAAGATCGTTCAGGCTACAAATCAGTTTGGGATATTGTCAAGAAGAATAACGATGAAGATGTTGTTATTAGTGACTTTGTAAATACCTTAGTATAAGCTGCCCTGGCTTTTTCCCCAAGGAGATATCCCTTCTTTATCTGCAATAAAAGAACTCTTATCAAGTGCAGGCCTTGGGCTTGGCTTGACATTCCCGGATGTATTATAGTATATTGAAAAAAATGGCGGTGAGAAATTTACATGGACGATAACCCTGGAGATACACGAAGCAGCAAGTTGCTGTACCCTATCTTGTCAAGAACAGAATATCGGTGCAAAACTTTTTACGGAAGGCCTTAACAATCCCGGAAAAGGGGTTTATTATGCCTTCTTTTATTTATTAACGGGATTATAAACTGGAGGATGAAAAATTTTGCTGGCCGAAATTACGTTTTTAATAGTACTCATTGTGCTTAATGCTTTCTTTGCTGCTTCAGAAATTGCTTTAATTTCCTTAAACGATAATAAAATAAGATTAATGGCTGAAGATGGAGATAGGAAGGCTAGGATTTTAATAAACCTTCTGGGTGAACCAAGCAGGTTTTTGGCCACGATCCAAATTGGAATAACTTTAGCCGGCTTTTTAGCCAGTGCCTTTGCCTCGGACAGTTTTGCCGGTCCGTTGGTCGAATTATTGCTGGCGACAGGCCTACCGGTTCCTGAGGCTTGGTTAAATACAGCGGCAGTAATTGTAATTACAATGGTATTATCTTACTTTACATTGGTGCTCGGAGAACTGGTCCCTAAGAGGATTGCTATGAAAAAGGCGGAGTCCATTGCCAGGTTTGTAGCAAATCCGCTGTGTGTGCTTTCAATTATAACATTGCCCTTTGTAAGACTGCTGACATTTTCTACTAATTTAATTGCCGGTTTTTTCGGTGTTAACCCCCAGGCGGAAGAAGAGCAGGTGACAGAAGAAGAAATCCGGATGATGGTGGATGTCGGTGAGGAAAAAGGGACAATCCATGAAACTGAAAAGCGCATGATTAATAATATTTTTGAATTTAATAATAAAACTGTTGAGGAGATAATGACCCACAGGATTGATATTGCTGCTCTTCCGCTTGAAGCAAGCCTTAAAGACGTTATTGCTTTCCTCAAGCGGGAGAAGTATTCGCGGATCCCGGTTTATGAAGATTCAATTGACAACATTATCGGGGTGATGCATTCTAAATATCTGATTCAGTATCTGGCTCAGGACAGGGATGAAAACAGTTTTAAATTATCAGATTTCATAAGAAAACCTTATTTCGTGCCGGCTTCCAAAAGGACTGATGAGCTGTTTAAAGAACTCCAACAGACCAGGATGCATTTTGCGGTTATTATTGATGAATATGGAGGAACGGCGGGAATTGTTACTATAGAAGATTTAATTGAAGAGATTGTGGGAAATATTTTTGATGAAGACGAGGAAGAAGAAAAACTGTTTGATAAAATAGATGAGAATACATTTATTATCAATGGTTCCGCCAGTTTGGATGAAGTTGAGGATTACCTTGATGTTGAACTTCCTGTAGAGGAATATGAAACATTAAGCGGTTTTGTGATCGGGCAACTGGGCAGGATCCCGGGAAAAGAGGATAATTCGGTTGTGGAATTCAACGGGTTGGTCTTTAAGGTTGAAGAAGTTGAAGAAAAGCGCTTAGCCAAGGTTAAAGTATGCAGGGCCAGTTAAAAAATCAAAAATGAAAAAGAAGCCGGTTTGTGGCTTCTTTTTCATTTGCGTTCCTTACCGTAATTCAAGCTTAACCTCTGCCGCCTTCATAGAACATAAATATTAACCTCCTGGAAATAGTATATTCGTTTGTTCATCCGGTCGTTCAATGATATTTTTCAATTTTTTGCTTAAAGATTCCTCATCTCTAAGGTTATTATGCCCGGAATTAAGGATTGTAAAAATTACTCCGTCACCGGGGAGAATCCAATCATTAAATTCGATCTTAATGGCATTGGAACTTGTATACCGGGTTATGCGCATTTTATTTTCATCCATAAATCCGAAACCATATCCTGCCAAAGTATGGTTATCAGATTCAAGAAAGAATGTGCTGCTATAATTTTTACATGGTGCTGTCACACTGTTAAAATAATGAATATCGGAAATATGTACTATCGAATCAAATTGTAACTCGACAGTACATTTCTTG
>DATMXV010000333.1:0-2526 GCA_035561335.1 Desulfitobacteriaceae bacterium | reverse complement strand
AGTTTAATCTGTTCTTTGTTATTAAATAACAGCTTTATTGTCTTTTCATACACCTCTTTTACAGCACGTCCTGAAGCACAATCCCTGTCTACAATATTCCGGCCCGCATTGATGGCTTTGACTGCCTCCGGATCATAGGGAATCCGCCCGGCTAAAGGCAACTCATATTTTTGACAAAATGATTGTATTCTTTCCGTATTTCCGCTATTAGTGTCGTATTTATTAATACAGATAGCAATTTTTGTCCCGAATCTTTCAGCAGTTTTAATAATACGTTCCATATCACTGATACCCGATATGGAAGGTTCGGCTACAACCAAAACCATGTCCACACCGCTAAGAGAGGCAATCACCGGACATCCAATACCCGGTGATCCGTCAATAATGGCAAATTCAGCTTTTGGGACCGCAGCCCTGAGCTGCTCTTTTACCTCTGTTACCAGTTTCCCGGAAGTGCCGCTTCCCATCTTCAGTTGGGCAGTGGAAAACACTGTTTCATTCTCGTAAAGCATCAACTCCCCGGCCACAGCCGCTTCCAGTGTTATAGCTTCTGCCGGGCAAACAGCTTCACACACCCCGCAGCCTTCACAGGCATAGGGGTCAACCTTATAAGGGGAACCTGCAAGAATAGCTTCGAACCGGCAATTTTGTCTGCACAGGTCACATTGGAAACATAGTTTCGGGTTTATATCAACCTTTGGCAGGCCGTAATAGTTTGTCCGTTTAGGTTCAACAATCTGATTCATAACCAGATGTAAATTGGGTGCATCCACATCGCAATCAGCATATGCTTTTGCCTTTGACAGCTTGATAAAAGCAGCGGCAATCGTGGTTTTTCCCGTTCCGCCCTTACCGCTGAGGATTAACAGTTGTTTCATGCTGCACCTCCTCAATTACAGTTTGAAGCAGGCCGGAGAACATTTCCCGGTATTTTTCATTTACTCTGACTGATATCAAGGCCTCCGAATTCAGTGTGCCAAGCTCTTTAGCAAAAGGTATCCTACCCAGAATTTTGATCCCTTTTTCCTTACAGAATATTTCCGAGGGATTTTCTTCCTCCAGGCACTTATTCAGGACTGCGCCATGAGGTTTTGCAAAGAGCTTGACCAGGTCATAAACCATATTGAAGTTATGAACACCGAATAAGGTAGGCTCTGCTACCAATAGGCAATAATCCGCCTTCCTGATACTTTCCATTACTATACAGGCACTCCCCGGAGGACAGTCAATAAAGGTCAGGTCTTTTCCTTCATTTTTGTTGTCCGGAAGCCTCTTGATAATTGGGATTCCTGAGGCTTCCCCGGTATTCAAAATCCCTGTAATCACTGTCACATCTTTTGAAAAACCTTTTTGAACTTCTCCAATAACCTTATCTCTTTCTGCCAGGGCCTTCGCAGGGCAAAGCAGGACACATCCCCCGCAGGAATGACAAACATCATCGAAAACAACCAGTTTATTTCCTATATAGGCCAAAGCATTGTACTTGCAAAATTCGACACACTTTCGACAGCCGGTGCATAGTTTTTCATCAGCATATGGAATCTTGACCGAAACTTTTTCAGACACTATATCTCCAGGTTTGAAAAAAAGATATCCGTTCGGCTCTTCAACATCACAGTCAATAAAGACTGCCTCCTTTGCTGCTGCGGCCAGATTGACAGATACCAGTGTTTTTCCTGTACCTCCTTTGCCACTAAGCACAGCTATCTTCATAGCTAACCTCCTTTATGCCCGTGAAATCCAGGCCCCTGACCGTGAAATCCGGGATGGATATCTTCAAGCAAAGACAGTTTCATTTCCTCAAAAGCCTCAATGTTTTCCTTAAGAGAGTTACCGGTTGTCTTATACATTTTAATATTTGCGGCTTCGAAAACTTTGGCTGCATTCTCACCACATCTTGGAGTAAGCAAAGCACTCACGCCATTATCAACAATGGTTTGTGCTGCCTTGATTCCGGCTCCGCCCTGGCTGGCTGCCGCACTGTTATCCAGAAAAACGCTTTCTTTTGATCTGGTGTCATAAATAAGAAAATAAGGTGTACGGCCGAACGACAGACAGACAGTTGTTTCAAGCGACTTCTCATCTACAGGGATTGCGATTTTCATTGGCATCCTCCTGATTCTCATCTCCACTAATTTGTGATAATGCTTTACCGCAGCGTTTTCTTCTGCATCTTCCGCAGCAGGACAATTGCTCACCTTCATCGTAGAGTCTGTAGTCTCCGCCTTCAATCTTGAGGATATTTCCATTAACCAGCGACTCGGCAAGCTTGCTCCGGGCATCATTATAAATCTTCTGAACAGTGGCCCGGGCAACCTGCATCCTCTCAGCACATTCTTCCTGGGTCAAGCCCTCAAGATCTATAAGTCGAATAGTTTCATACTCTTCAACTGTCATAATAATCAGTTGGCTGTTAAGGGCCGGTCCATTAAGCGGTCCATACAGATTACTTTCGGGCAAGCAACAGACTTTTTTCCATTTTCTAGGTCTTGGCATGATTAATTTACTCCATTCAAGTATTAATTC
>DATMXV010000332.1:0-5495 GCA_035561335.1 Desulfitobacteriaceae bacterium | reverse complement strand
GAGTTAATACAAATAGTTTTATGTATCAAAAAGCGGTTGGATGTTTTCGAAATAGAGCACATCGCCCACAATTGAAATTAAGAAGAAAAGATGCTTACTCATTTGGTTCTTATTGGGAAGAAATTGAAGGATGAAGCAACTTGCGTTAAAGCATGATTTAGTTGATAAGCCTAACGGAAAGAAAGAAGCATTCTCAACCTATTCCACTTTTAGGTGGAGTAGGATTATTTATAATAATGATAGCGTTACAATCGTTACAATATTGACCAGTGATATACTGACAAGGGGAAAAAAGCAAATTCCTATCTATAGTTTCTGAAACGCACCCTGACCGAAGCATAAGTATAAAATCCTTTTAGTCCTATCCGGACAAAAATAAATCCTAAATATATAAGTTGAATTAAATTTTCAATACATCTTACAATTTACAACAAACCCTGCCAGTTAGCTAGGCAATTAACCTTTAAGGATGTCTGGCTGGACTTTTTTTCTTCTGTCAACATTTTGTTTCCCAGCTTAGTAGCGGAGATGAACTTACTATTTAACAGGTATGGTTGCAGTAATTCTAAATGACAAATGGTATTAAAATTCCCAAGACAGCTGATTAAACAAATAGAGGAGCGGAAGCAAAAAACATTGTAGCAAAAACAGCGAAAATCAGATTTATAGTCTACTGGCAGAAAGAAAACGCAGAACCCGAATTCAGAATCGTTTTTACCGAACTTTATTTTGCAAGAACAGATGATTATACCTAAACTAGAAATAATTTATCAAAAACGAACTTCTACCGGAGTTCCTATGGTTATCTCGTTTTCAGAGACTATAGAGTCATAAGCCAGGATCGTCACTCCTTTTTCACTTGCCAGCTTTAACGCCTTTGCAAATTCCGGGTCCCTTGTCTCATAGGGAGTAAAATGCGTTACACCCCTCATCTGGATGAGAAAAAAAAGGAAACCTGCGTACCCTTCTTCCACTGCTTTGATTATTTCATGGATGTGCTTGGTACCCCTCTGAGTAGGAGCATCTGGGAACATGGCAATGCCTTTGGTTTCAAGGGTTACACCTTTTACTTCTATAAACCCTCGTTGTTCTTTGGTTTCAAAGTACAAATCAAATCTGGAATTACCGTAAACAATCTCTTTAGACAGCTTTGTAACATCACGAAATTCTTTGATTTCCCCCTTCTTTATCCCATGATAGACAACCATATTGGGGATTTGTGAATCTATATTGATCAGAACATCTCCCTTATATCCGGCTATAATTGAGTACTTTGTCTTCCGCTTCGCATTTTTTGCTTCTTCCAAAATCACCACAGTTCCCTCCCGGAGGATCTCCATGCACCGCCCTGTATTTTTAACATGAACAATTTCTTCCTTATTGTCTACTATCACGTGAGCAATAAATCTATTAGGCCGTTTTCTAAATTTAGCAACTTTGACAGATTTATACTTCAATGTTTGCACCCCCTTTATCTATTAAATCACTATCTCGCATTTCAATTGCGGGTAAACTATGAACACCATGCTATGAACGAAATTAGTCAATGGAACAAGCTATCAAAACGTCAGAGAAGAACGATCTGAGATGTAAAAAGGGATAAGTGGAGTAAAGTCCCACAGATGCTTTTTCAAATCCACACATCCATTTTCCCGGAAGTGGATACCTTCCTTGGATAGGAGTTGTTTTTGATCTGTCCAGCCGGGAGTTAAACGACCTTGGTGGTTGACAACCCGATGGCAGGGGATGTTGAGGAAATCTGGGGCATGATGCAGTGCTTGTCCAACCATTCTTGAACGTCGTGGATAACCTGATAAAAAAGCAATTATTCCGTATGTGGCGACATTACCGGGGGGGATATCCCTGACGATCTCATAAACTTTATTCGAGAATTCTTTCCTGTTCAATTTCATTCACCTGGCCAATCTTGTCTAAGTATAGGCGGCTCTGCCGGACTAAAATATACATGCTATACTATTAAGAAGTATAGTTTAAGAAAGGGGCTAGCTTGCCTTTCAATAGCATGGTTGAATCTGAGAAAAGAGTGCAAAAGGGATCATTTGTCTGCTTTCTCAGAGGTCTGCGCTTGCTCCCAAATAGTATCAGCTACTTCCCCCCAAGCTGATGAAACACTCTGAAGTTTTTCCGTCAATTCTTCGACAGTTTCCAGATCCAGAACTTGAGTGGAATGAGCACCGGATTTATTGATCATCATTCTTAATTTATCAGGATTGTCCATAAGAGGACAAGGGCGCAAATGGTTCTGATTAAAAGGCTGATTTTCACGGTATTGAGCAAATAACGGAGATTTTAAGGCGTCTAATAGCGTGCAGTGTCTGATGTTGGTATCAGAATAATGAATAAAAGCACAAGGTTCAATATCTCCATGGGCATTAATATGAAAATAGTTGCGTCCTCCCGCTATACAGCCGTGAACGTATTCCCCGTCATTCCAAAAGTCTAAGGCAAATATTGGCTTAGTATTTCTAATTTCTCTGATTCTATGATACATATACTTCCGTTGCTGAGGTAGGGCAATTAATTCCAGAGCAGCATTTTTGCCAACCGGAACATAGGTAAAGTACCAAGCAAAAAGGCACCCTTTTTCAATCATTAAGTCCACAAACTCATCGGAAGCAACCGTGTCGGTGTTTTGGCTGTGGTAGCAGGCGGAATAACCAAAACCTGCCCCTACCTCCCTCATTAAATCCATGGCCTTAATTACTTTGTCATAAGTGCCGATGCCCCGACGCCGATCCGTTGCTGCTCCTATCCCTTCAATACTGAAGGCCAGGACAAAATTACCAACCCGTACTAACTCTTGAGCAAAATGCTTATCGACCAAAGTACCATTCGTAAAGGCCAAGAAAGCACAGTCTTGATGTTTTTCGGCTAAAGCAATTAAATCAGTTTTTCTTATTAGGGGTTCTCCGCCGGAGTACATATACATAAATATACCTAATTTTTTACCTTGCTCGATGACATTGTCAAGTTCCTCAAAGGACAATGAATGATGCTGATCATATTCACTTGCCCAACACCCAATGCATTTCAGATTGCACGCCGAAGTAGGATCCATTAAAATGGCCCAAGGGACGTTGCAATGATTTATTTCAGCAGTTTTCAGCGCTTTTTCTCGTCCAAGGAGGGTCGCTTTAATAAAAAAGTTTGTAAGAAACTTATGGCGAACGTTAGGCGCAAGCTGTGTAAATACAGCGTTAAATAGTTTGTGGAAATTACTAGAAGAATCCGCGGAATATTTCTGTAAATATCCTATGGCAGTTTTATGATCTTCATCACGGACAATTCTACTAAAAAAGTTTAAGATTTTATTCATATTTTTAAGGTTATTTTTTTCTGCGTAACGTAATGCCCTCTTAAAGGCAAAGGTATAAACAAACTCCTTGATTCTTCCCATATCTTACTCTCCTCCATAAATGGTTCGATATTAAGCGAATACCATTCATTACTAGAATAGGAACTAATACACAGTACATAATATGCACTTATTCTGAAGGAGTGAATTGAATGAGTGGTCCGAATCTCCGCGAGGGGTAGCATTACCGATATAATATGCGGAAGATTCACGCCTGAAAGGATTGTTTAATTTCAAAAGTTGCATTCCTTTTAAGCGTACGACTTTTCTGTGTGCAATAGAGTTCATTATCAATATTCCTTTGCGTATACGTATCTTGTTTAAATTCTGATTGGATAAAATGGAAAGAAGTGATTGAAGCGGACAAGGTAAAGTATGTGGTAAACTTAATCTTACATGTGTAAAAATGGACAAATAAAAAAGGAGGTCGAGATGGCTCGCAGAAAAACTATTTGTTTAGTTATACCCATATTCCTAGCAATTTTCATTCCAGTGACAACAACCCCGGCTTTGGCTAGTACGTCTATCAATCCTCGTCTATATGGATTAGACAGGTACCAGACCTCAACTGCTATAGCAAATCAGTTTTCAAACGTCAATCATGTAGTTCTGGCTTCGGGAAATGATTTCCCAGATGCCTTGGCAGCCAGTGTCTTGGCCCATAAGTTAAATGCTCCAATTTTATTGGTTGATAGAACAACCCAAACATCTAAAGATGCTTTAGACTATATTGAAACCCATTTACAAGCACAAGGCGCCGTTTATATCGCTGGTGGAAATGCTATCATTGGTTCTGATTTTGACATTTATTTATCAAGCAAAGGTTACGGTGTGAAAAGGCTTGGCGGTTTTGACAGGTACGACACCAACCTATTAATCGTCAATGAGTTAAACTCAACCAGCGAAACCGTTTTTATCGCTAGTGGTGAAAATTTTCCCGACGCGCTCAGCGTTTCTAGTTTTGCAAGTCACACCGATTCACCCATTTTACTAACCCAAGCCAATGCCATACCTAAAGGAATACAGGACTACCTTATTAGCAAACAACCCAAACAAGTATATGTTGCCAGTGGAACAAGTGTTGTATCGAGCGGTGTGGAAAATCAAATCCAATCGATTTTGCCCGGCTCCAAAATTACGCGCTTCGCGGGATATGAAAGATTTGATACTGCCGCGCTAATATACAACCAATTCGCTAAAATGCCTGATAATATCTACATTGCTTCAGGATTAGACTATCCAGATGCTTTGTCGGGTACGGTTCTCGCAGCCCAAAATGGCGATCCTATTCTACTGATTGATCCCACCACGCCATTGGCACCGGCTAGCATTGCTGCGTATTTAGCAAAACTTTATCAAAATGGAGTATCTCCAAGTGTCATAGCCCTTGGAGGTACAAGCGTTGTTCCGGACCAAGTAGTATATAATATTATTAATCTTTTAAACGGTAAAAGTCAGTCTCCTTTATTTAATATTACTACAGTTGATTCAAGACTGGTTTTTGCCGGCGAACCCATTATTCCATTGCCAAATCAAAATTATTGGTTCAATATTAACACCTACAAATACAACTACCCGTATAATAATTTTCATTCACAGTTACACTACGGGCTGTATTATTATATGTTAAACCCCGACAATCAAGTATCCGTGCATAATAGAGCTGTAGCCCTCCATAGTGGAATAACCATTAATAATTGTGTCTATTTCCAGTCTGAAGTGTTAAGAAGAATGGGTTTTAATATCAGTAATTCAATGGCCAGTGTTGTCCAATTTAGCAACCTATTGCCAAAGTTAGGTTTTAAGAAAGACACGAATATTGCCAACTTAAAACCTGGAGATATTGTCTTTACACAAGGTTATACGCATGTTTACAGCTTCATGGGGTGGGTTAATCCGGGTAAGTATGATTATGCTTACGTGGTTGATAATCAAGCTAGGGTATTTAATGGCCAAGTTTATCATGTTCGGAAAGTAGATACCTCCGATCCGGTAAAGAGCACAGATGCTATGGAATTTTTTATGTATTATTAAACTTATGAGGATAGCTAAAGCTAGAAAATATAATGAAAAAACCATATCAGGTTACAGCGATACAAAAAATTGGCAAGAAAAATGT
>DATMXV010000331.1:0-10608 GCA_035561335.1 Desulfitobacteriaceae bacterium | reverse complement strand
TAAGCAGCCATAAATTTCAATAATTATTTATAGTTTGTTAACGCAGCTCTAACCCTGGCAATGATTTCCCCTCGCAGTTCAGGGGGTTCCAGGACCTCGGCAGCCGAACCAAAGCCGAGAATCCAGGCAATAAATTCATTTTTCCCGATGATTGTATCTTCATAGAGCAGGGTTTGGCCGCCATTTTCCTCGCTGAGGACACATTGCCGGTGAGCAACATCTTTGCGGACTTTAGCAAATGTTTGGGAGCGGTTGCTGAATCTCACTTTAACCTGCATGGGCTCTCCGAATTCTATTCCCCAGCGCGGGGCCAGCCAAGTACGCAGGGAAAAATCCTCCGGATATTTAAATGGCCGCGGCAATTCCCTGATTCCCTGCATCTTGCTGAGACTAAAGGTTTTATAAATGCCTTCGGCCAGGGCAACTAAATACCATTGTCTGAGACGGGAATAGTATATTAATCCTAACGGCGCTGCTGTTCCTGGTTTGGATTTATAGGTAAAACTTATTTCATGCCGCCTCTTAACAGCCTGCTCCAAGAAAAGTAATATTTCACCGGAAACCCCGGCTGCCGGAGCCATATTGCCCTTAATATACCGGCAGGACCCTTGGTGGTCCAGGTCCAGATTGTCCAGGATCTTTTGTTTTAAAGATAATAATTTAGGATGTTTTTCATCGATGTACGGCAAGTCCAGTACCTGAAGGGCTTCTCCCAAGGTCAGGTGGAGGGGGACATTTCTTCTGGTATAGTTCTCCAGAAACCACCTGTGCTCGGGCTTAATGGTATCATCCAAGTCGTCGTCATCGTCATCATCTTCGTCATCATAGTCTTCATCGTCATCATCGTCGTCACCCGTTATCTCCGGGCCGTCGGCATTTGTATAAAGGGGAATCCGGTTCTCTGTAACCGACAATAAAATTGTCAGGTCATTTTGGATAGTCGACCATGGCACAGCACAGGCAGCGGCAATATCCTGTCCGGTAATGCCGGGATTGGCCTCGATAACCGCAAGGATTTGTTCCATACGCTGATGGGGAATCATTTTAACACCCTCCATAATTAGCCAGGATTTGCTCCAGATCATTAATCACTGTTTCCCGTAACTCCGGGGGTTCAATTACTTCCGCCCCTTGACCGAAACTGCGCAGCCAAACGGCGATTTCACTTAACCCGTCCACTGTATCCTCTATAATCAGACCGTCGCTGTCTTCCTGCAAGCTGCAGGTCCTGCGGGCAGCCAGTTCATCTTTGACGCGTTGAACAGTAGTATAATAATTATGAAAACGTATTTTAACCTTGACAGGATTTCCGCTCCGGAAAACTCCCCAGGCATATTTAAACCAGTTTTCCAGGTTGAACCCGTCCGGCAGCATACAGGTACCGCCGGCAGGACCGGTATTCCCAGGATCATCGGAATCGCCGGATTCCCCAACAGCCAGGATTCTGTCCACAGCATAAGTTTTTATTATTTGTTCTTTCTCATCCCTTGCTACCAGATACCAGTTATCTAAGGCCCAATAGTACAAAATCCCCAGGGGATTGACATCCACCTCATAAGCGGCGCTACCCTCATCCTTACGATAGAGGAGACGAATCTTTTGCCTGGCCAGGGCATACTCCTCTAAACGTTGACAATAATAGCTGCGCCGTAAATCTTCAATTGGCCTTCGCCCATGAACAGCAATCATTTCCGGCTCATTTCTCCGGAGATTTAAAGAAACCCGAAGTTTGGCGGTCAATGATTTAGCCTCATCCTTTCTGGGGGACATCTCCTGCTGGACCGCCAAATCTTCCAGAAGGAGACTCTTCTCGGC
The DNA here is from genome assembly GCA_035561335.1 of Desulfitobacteriaceae bacterium. Taxonomy (GTDB): domain Bacteria; phylum Bacillota; class Desulfitobacteriia; order Desulfitobacteriales; family Desulfitobacteriaceae; genus UBA2264. Next base: position 8,793 of record DATMXV010000331.1, on the reverse strand, counting down.
TGCAGCTAACTGCAAAGGGGGGAGCACCAGGCTGGAATTCAGGACATACAAACCTTGCCGGTCCGTGATCAGTTCTCTTCTTTCCAGTTCCTTCAAATCGCGCCCAATTGTTTTCTCATCTTTAGACCCGGTGAAGCGCTCCATAATTTCCGTTCCTTTGACCCCATTCGGATGGGCGCTCACAAAGCGGAGGATCTCCATTTGCCGGACAATGGCTTCTTTAAGAACGCTGAGCCCATACCACCCGGACTGCTGCAAAAACAAACGGCCTGAAACATCACGGGCAAAGATATATCCTTGTGTTTCCAGTTGATTCAGATATCTGTTCAGGGTACTGAGGCTTACCCCTAAAAAAGCAGTCAACATCTGCGAATTATATGTCCAAGGTGAAAAAGCCAAAGTCCTGACTAATTTTTGCTGAAGTTTTATTTTCTTCACAATATCACCTGTAATTAAATGATTTCTATATTCCTATTCCTGTCTTGTTGAAGATTAAGTAACATTTCCTGCTATTCTTCCTGTTGTTTCTTCCCGGCAGTTTTCTCTTTTTTTAAGACCTCCCAGACTGTCCGCAAGGCCAGCATGATGTCTTCCTTGACATCCTCGCTCATCGGATCGCCAAACAGCCGGAGGTTTGGCTGATTACGAATAAACTTATCCAATTCAACCGGAGGCGGCGGGCTGACCTGCTCCCACCAGGGAGTGGTTTCACCCTCAGCCCGGCCCAGCAGGTAGTCCACAGAAACACCCAGCAGGTTAGCGATCTTCGTTACCATCTCCAGGTCGGGAGTGCGATAATTTCTTTCATAACCTGACAAGGTCCCAATCTTGATTTGCAAAAGGCCGGCCATATATTCCTGGGTCCATCCCCGCTTCTCCCTCTCCTCTTTCAAACGCCTGCTGAAGAGATTGTTTTTTTCCATATCTTTCATCACCCCTTCTTAAACTATATCATAACGCATAATGTTATTTAAATATGCATAAGCGTATTGCTAATAATTAGCTTGACATAAGCCTTATGCTTATTTAAAATAAGCATAAAGATAAGCAATACGCGCAAAGGAGGCGATTTTATGTTTTCCGGCAAGCTTGTTAAAAAGGCCCGGCAAGAGAGGTGTCTTAAAGCCTATTATGTGGCCAGAAAAGCAAACATATCGACTTGGTACCTATCCGTGATTGAAAACGGCAGACGCAGCCCGTCCCTGAAAACGCTGCAGGCCATAGCCGGCGCAATCGGAACTGATGTCACCGATTTTTTTTATCATCCGATGTAAGCGTTTAGCTTAATTTTAACAAGATTATCTGATGCACTCAGCGTTTATAATTTAATAAATTTTTTGTTAAATTCTCCATCTTTCTCATTTTTCCTCCACCTCCAACTTATTTTTCAATTTAATAATTCAACTTTCCTACCCCTAAATACGGATGAAACAAGACTAACAAGACAAATATCTTAGAAAAAGCCTGTAACAACAAGAAAACCACCAAAAATGGTATAATGGACAATAGCGACAAACCCAATAATACCAGTACTTTGGAGGTTTTCTATAACTAGTCTTATATCAACCTACTATTTTGCAGATTGCCCCATACGATTCAAGCAATCGCTTCATACTTTCCATCGTATTCTGGGGAATCAGTTCAATATCCGCAATTAAATATGGTCGGTTCAGGCTCTCATATCTTTTTGCCCCTAAATGGTGTATAGGCATAAGGTGAACTTCTTTAAGAGAATGTAGACTTCCAGCAAAATTTGAAATAGCTCTTATATTTTCTTCCGAATCTGTATAACCTGGAATAACAGGTACTCTAATATAAATTGGCACGTTCATTTTAGAAATAAACTGTGCATTGCTTATAATTAGTTCATTGGGGACCCCGGTTATTTCTTTATGTCTTCGTGAGTCCATATGTTTGATGTCCAAAAGAACATAGTCAATATATTCCAACATTTGTTCAATATTAGTCCTGGGAACATATCCACACGTATCAACCCCCAGACTAATTCCTTCCGCCCGGCAAGCTTTAGCAAACTCTTTTATAAACTGTATCTCAGACAGTGGCTCCCCACCGGAAATAACAACTCCACCCCCGGAATGTTTATAAAAAATTATATCTTTTTTAACTTCATTAATTAATTCTTCTACGGTCATTTTTCTACCATACAATCTCAAAGCTTCTGAGTAACATATTTTTGTACACTCGCCGCAATTATTACATTTTAACCTATCGATTTGGATTTTTTCTTTATTTATTTTCATTGCTCCGTTAGGGCAGATTTCTACGCATTTACCGCATCGTGTACATTTGTCAGGAAATATTCCGATTTCCGGCGTTGGGCTTTGAGATTCTGGCGTTGAACACCACGCGCAGCGTAATGGGCATCCTTTCAATAAGACTAAAGTGCGTATTCCAGGACCGTTGTGAATTGTTGTTCCCATAATGCTTAAAACCAGTCTGCTTTCATGTCCCTGTTCGCTCATTATATAATCTCCTTCTTCATTGATAAAAAGATAGGCTACCATGATGCTTAAGAATCACGGCAGCCCTATATCTTCATGCCAAACAAACTCCCAACTACCGCCCCACCTTTAGTGGCGGGGACAAACGTAACGGCGAAAGCCCGCTGCCAAATATACTTTACTCAAATATGTGGGCAGTGGTCTACCAAGTGTTTTGCTCAGTTCGGTTAATGATATCAAGTTGAGTTGACTCATCGAGATCAATAAAATAGGCACTGTAGGCTGCTACACGAATTATCAAATCCTTATATTCCTCCGGATCCTTCATTGCCTTCCGTAAAAGGTCAGAGGAAACCACATTAACCTGGAGATGCTCAATGCCTAATTCTTCAAAAGCCCTGAGATAAGCCACAAAGTTATCTATATCACGGTCAGTTGCAAGCAATTGTGGGCTCAATCTCTGGTTTAACGCACAACCCTCTGAAACCTCCGCATTCGGCAACTTGCCTACAGACTTGAGCACCGCCGTAGGGCCCTTCTTATCCATTCCTTGAACCGGCGAAATACTGTCACCTAATGGCTTAAAACCAACATGCCCATTAGGCAGGCTGCCAACAGTATATCCCAAGGCTACATGCAAACTAATATGCATGAATGTATTAATATATTTACCCCCGGGGTACGGGATCATATCCGCTTGCGTGTTAACCCAGTCAATAAATTTGTTGCAGACGTCCATACACCATGCCTGCCATTGGTCAGCATAATCATTATCATTGCCATATTTAGGCACACCATTAATGCAAAGTTGCCTCAGCTCTTCGTGGCCCTCCCAGTTAGCCTTGAGTGCCTCAAGTAATTGGTCCCAGGTAATCTTCTTTTCCTTATAGATTAAAGTATCAATAACCCCAAAGGAATCGGCAATATCAGTAGGACCACCGAAACAAATTGCATAGAAAGTGTAAGGTGCACCTCCCTGTGCTAAGTCGCGGCCCCGCGCAAATGTACCTTCCACAATACTGGACGAATAGGGAATCATTGATCTTTCAGCTTCACACTCAAACGCTGTCTTGACAACCGGAATCATCAGTTTTCCCCAATAGTACACCTGTTCTTTGAAAGCCTGCTGCACATCTGCTATTGACTTGAAGGCCCTGGGGTCACCGGTTTCCGGTCCTATCTGCTCGCCACAAAGTGGACATTTACCGTTGTTGAGCACCAGTTCAAACAACTTGGTAATATTTAACATACCGCCTAACCCATTGCATTGAGAAATTCCTGGCAAAACAGGTTCGAAACAACCCTTAACAGCACCTTCCCGATAATCTTCGATGGTCAAATCAGGATATAGTCCTGCCAGGATCTTTTGTACCGTACGGGAAGAGAAAAACTTCGGCTTCCCACGTCCCAGGCGGACAATCTCAGCTGCCCTCCTGAGGTACTTTTCAGGAGTTCCTTCCCAGAGTAACATGGCAATGTCAGGCTGAATGAGACCCACCTGCTCCTCTGCATCCAACACAAGCATGGTTACCTCATTGCAGGCATCCTTCCCATCCCTGGTCTGCCCCCCGATGTCTAAAGTCTGGACCAGTGGATGACCCGAATGAATTTGGGTTACCTCATAGCTCCAAATTTGAGCAAATTCAGAAGCCTTCACAAATAAGCATTCTACAAGCTCCAGTGCTTCATCTCTGGTCATTTTTTTCTCATCAAGTACTGTTTTCTTGTAGAACGGATACATATACTGGTCAAAACGGCCAAAGTTGTTGTCTACGTGAGTCATCTCACAAAATGTTAACATTTGGACGAACCATACCGTTTGTACAGCTTCCCACCAGTCCCGGGCCGGATTAGCCGGCACATGATCACAAACCTCGGCTATTCGGTTTAACTCTCTCTTCCGCCTCGGATCAACTTCCTTGTTCGCCATTTCCCGTGCCAATTTGGCATATCTTTTGGCAAAATCCATTACAGCATCAATAGCGATTATACAAGCCTTGTAAAAATCCTTCTTCGGCTGAACACCAAATTGCATATGCGGTTGGTCGAGCTGGGCCATATACCACTCAGCCTCTTCCTTTATGCCTTGGAATCCCTTGGTCAACACCTTTTCAAAACTAGCCATCTGATGACCAAGATCTTTCTGAAACTGTAAATCGCCCGAAACAGGAACATGGGGACAGTTATATCCGGAAGCCAAGCCTTTTTTCTTGCTTTCTTCATCGCATCGACTATAGCAATAATCTTCGAAAGTCTTGCCCTTCCAATAGGGGAAAATAACCTCCCGAAGTTCCTTTCTTTCCTCAGGGGTCATTTTATGCCGGTCCAACTTACGGATTGTCCAATCCTTCACCGGGTCGTCCATTTGAATATCCATCCATTTACCGGTATACTCTGCAGATATCGGGGAAGCGCGATGTTTGCTTGTTACGTTACCTACGATAAGTTCATCTTCCATAATTAATATAGTCTTTTCTCTCAGATATGTTTCAAAGACCCTGGCGCGCTGAATTATCCTTGGCTCATCTTTATATTGCTCATAAGCTTTGATCTCGGCCCGACTACGTTCCAGGCAAACCTCGAGTTTCTCAACAGCGCGTGCTTTTGCTTTCTTAACACGATCAGAACAGGTGGGCTCAAACACCTCTTGCCAAGCGCCGATTTCTTCGACTTTCTTTTGTCCCATCACAATAGCCATTTTATTTAACTCCTTTCATATCCCTTTTTATATGGGAATTTGGCTAGTTCAAAGAAAGCAATTCAGTATTATCTGGTTTCTCAGGCCAGTCAGTATGAAGACAACCGCCATGATCATCTCGAGATTCATGGCAGTCGATTAGCAATCCTAATAAATATGAATTTAATATTATTTATGATAGGCTACCATAACGCTTGAGCATCATGGTAGCCTACCATCAATTTCTACCAGGATATCTGTTCGGTACGGTTAATAATATCCAACTGCATTGCTTCGCTTAATTCAACAAAGTATGCTGTGTAACTGGCAACCCGGACTAACAGGCTCCTGTAATTCTCGGGCTCTTTCATAGCCTTCCTCAGCAGATTCGCGGAAATAATGTTTAACTGAATTTCGTAAAGGCCCATTTCCTGAGCTGCTTTAATAAATGCTACAAGTCTGTCCAGATCTTCATCTGTAGCAACTAACTGAGTAGACAGTCTTTGGTTTAAGGCACTACCCATTGAAAGTCTTTCTAAAGGAAGCTTAGATACAGATTTAATTACTGCTGTTGGACCTTTCTTATCCATACCTTGAGTCGGCGCACTGGTGTCAGCCAGGGGCACGCCACCTTTTCTACCATTGGGCAGAGCAGCAGTTGCAAAGCCGAAACCAAGCGGAACGGAAACTATAGCTGATGAAACTACATGCTTTCCACCGATGGAAGGAATCATATCCTTCTGGGTATTAACCCAATCAAAGTGGTTACACCATGTATTCATTACAAAGGTTGCAAAGCTATCGGCATATTCGTCATCATTACCGTACTTTGGCACTCCGTTTATGGCCATGTTCCTTAATTCGTCATAGCCCTCCCAATCATTCTCAAGTGCAGTTAACAGCTGTTCCCATGTAATTTTCTTATCACGGTAGATTAATTTATCAATTACGGATAAAGAATCTGCAACATCTGCAAGACCGGCCACAATGTATCCGTAATGCGTATGGAAGCATCCACCCTCAATAAGGTCTACACCCTTTTGTAAAGGACCTTCCAACAAGCATGAAGCGAATGCAGCATAGTTATTTTTGGCCTGAGCTTCGATCTGTGGAACAATACCGCGGCACAGATATTCAATCCAGAATTTTGCTTGCTTACTGAAGGCTTCTTTTAGGTTTTCCATTGATTCAAACTTCCTGGGATCACCGGTTAACGGGCCAATTTGTTCACCACAGAACCTGCACTTGCCGTTATTTAACACCAATTCCAAGACTTTGGCCATATTAGTCATGCCGCTAAAAGAATGTAGCATTGTGACATAGGGCAGGTACATTTCGGTACAGCCTGATATGACATATTGCCGCACGTCTTCAATACTATAGTCAGGATAAATTTTTGATACCATCTGTATCGCTGTTTTGTCAAAGAAGAATTTCGGCTTCCCACGTCCCAAACGGATCACTTCACAAACCCTTTTAATGAATTCGTCAGGAGTATCTTCGAAAATCCTGACTCCTATATCCGGTTCACGTAGTCCAGCCTGTTCTTCTGCGTCTAAAACCAGCCAACTTACCTCATTGACTGCATCCTTACCGTCCTTGTCCTGTCCCCCAATATTCATTTGCATAGCCATAGGGAATCCCATTAACGTTTGGGTAGCTTCAAAGCTGTGCAATTCGGTATGCTCGTTAATCTTCACCAGGAAAAGCTCTACCAGCTCCAGAGCTTCATCACGAGTCATACTCTTTTCATCAATTACCGATTTTTTGTAGAAGGGGTACATATATTGGTCAAAGCGCCCATACCCATTGGCCGCATTGACTACTTCACAATATACCAGCACATGGGTAAAGAACAGCGCTTGCATAGCCTCCCGCCAATTCCTGGCAGGATTTGCCGGTACCCGTTCACAAATTTCAGCGATCTCTTCAAGCTCTTTTTTACGTTTAACGTCCGTTTCCTTAGCAGCCATTTCCCGGGCCAGGTCAGCATACCGTTGAGCATAGGCTATTGCAGCGTCAAACGATATCAGACAGGCTTCATGGAAGTCCAACCTTTCTTGCTTTTTAATACGAGAATAGGACTGTTCGATTTGGGCTTTATACCACTCAACTTCCTCCCTAATACCTTTGAGTCCTTTCAGCAGTACCTTTTCATAGTTATGAGTTTGGTGGCCGGAATCTCTCGCGGTCAAGGTGTTGCCAAAATTGGGCATATGGAAGCAGCGGGTGAAGTAGTCAATGTAATCATGTTGTTTAACGTCTTCATCAACATTAGGATAAACGCGGTCCTCGAAACATCTGTCTTTGAAATAGGGGAGTATTTCTTCCTTGAGCTCCTTCTTGACCTCTGGTGAAACATCGTACTCGTCAAAACCGCGTATATTATAGTCTTTTACCGGATCGTCCAGTTCAGCTGTTAATAACTTATAATAGAGCTCACCTTTAATTTGAGAAAACCGGTTACCGCTAACTACATTACCAACTAATAATTCACCAGGCTGTATATAGATTGTTTTATCACGGAGATATATTTCGTAAAGCCTCGCCTGCTGAATTATCCTGGGTTCGTCCTTGTACATCTCATAAGCCTTCATTTCAGCCCTGGCATGCTCCAGACAAAATCCTGGCTTGCTTTCGACTGAACGTTTTATTGCCTCTTGGACCCTATCAGAACAGGTACGGACAAATCTTTCTGACCAACTGCCAACCTGATTACTCATTATTTTTACCTCCTTTTAACCTCCATTTTATGCCTGCCCAGCTTACGGATTGTCCAGTCTTTCACAGGGTCGTCCATCTGAATATCCATCCATTTACCGGAAGGGAAAAATAATCACCAGGCAACAATTTCATCCATAACTACGATTGTATCAACTTTTAAAAAGCAGATAAAAATATAGTAATTCCAGAAGATGAATGTCCCGAGCCTCTTAAATATTAACATTTAGTATTAATTTAGAAAATTCCCAAAATTTTATATTTTACTCCCCTAAAAATATTTTAATACCCTAATTTTGGGGGGTACATATTCTTTGAGCGGTATAACTCACATTTAATGAGTCTTATTTTATGATTCCTTGGCGTATCGCTTCGGCAACTGCCTGCACTCGATTTTGTACGTTCAGCTTCCTAATCGTAGATTTCATATAGTCTTCTATCGTATATTTACTAATTTGCATATAATCTGCTATCTCTTTTACACTTTCTCCCCAAGAAACCCTTTGTAAAACTTCGATTTCTCGTTTGGTGAGTTTCTTTTCATTCTCCACATAATTTAAGGAAACCAAAGCGTTACCTACTAATTTACCATATAAAGTGAGAAATTGGAGAAGACGATCTCCTATGGGGTCAGTACTATTATACATTCCAGGACAGGCAAACCCTATTACTGTAGAGTTACTAGCAATAGGAACGACAATTATATATGAGCTATACATTTCCATTTTTGTATACTTTGTTTGGGTTTGTAAGATGAATTCTGATCCATAAACATATACGGCCTGTTGTTTTCTTAACGCACTGCGGGCATGTGGTTTGTTTTTTATATTATCCCTTATGTCCAAAAAACTTGTCCCTTGTTCATTTATATCTAATATCCCTTCGATGGTTCCGCTTAACATAGAATAACTATACATATGAACTTGTAAAAAG
>DATMXV010000330.1:0-3258 GCA_035561335.1 Desulfitobacteriaceae bacterium | reverse complement strand
ACTAGTTATTTTATACAATATCTTACCGGACATATCTTTCAGATTAACTTCAATTATTTCAAAATCAGTAAGTTTTAACTCACTGCTCTTGCCTGCACCTTTGCTATATGGCGCACCTATCACAGTATTTTCATCTGCCTTCCACCAGTATAAATAGGTATAGCCTGTTTCTATGTCAATATCCTCTACAAAATTTTCTTCTACCGCTTCCAGCTTAGAGTCTGCCGGAATACTGTCTATCTTTTTTCCACCTTCTATATCCCAGATAATACCGGTATCATTTCCTCTAATTGAATCATACCAAGGCAGCGGATCGGAACTCTGAATGTTTCTGTACCATTCAACCTTACCATTTGCCATATTATAATTTGTTTCCAGTTCTTTTACCAACCCATCGTAGAAATTACAGTAATAAAGACTAAGTGCCACTTTAATGTCTTTTTCCCAGCACCCAGCCCCCAGAATACAGGACATTGCATCCTGACTGGGGTACACCATTGCAATTGTGGATCCTTGATAGTTACCTGTCCTTAATCCCCTTAAGTCAATGATAGAATATATCCCCTTGTTTTTTTGCGAAATATCACAGGCTACTATATGCGCATAGTTATAAAGAATTATTTTATCGCCGTTACAATATATAATTTTCCATGGACCAACACCAGGTTCCATTTCTTTCATATCAGCAATACTGCCAAGAAGTTTATCCTTCATTTCTGCTGTGACAAACGGGCTGATTATATTTCCATTTAACACATCAGTAAATACAATTTCACTGACCTTAGTGTTTTTGCTTTCATCAGTACACCCATTTAAAAAAACAGAAAAACAAAATAATATGGTAATTAATAAGAGCGATTTATTTTTTCTCATTCTTTTAACACCTGCTTACTTAGTTACTTGTGTAGCATAATTCTACAAGTGTGTATTAGCTGTTATAACCGTAATCCGCGCATGGACTGCACGGCATTTTATCGGAAGCCGGAAACTCCCCTAAAGATCGGCAACAAATAAAAGGCCAACGATATTTGTCAGCCTCATGTTGCTAATTGATATTTTCTTTAGGTTCTTCTACCTCCGGACATGAATTATACAGTTCTTCAGGATCCAGGTCCAGACAATTGTAAAGATCAAATTTTCCTGACAAGTCCCACGCTAAAGTGTCATTATGAATTTCACACCTCTCTAACAATAATTATACCCTAAATACTTTACCATTTGGGCTTAAAAGCACAAAATTATTGACAGTTCCTTTTAAACATTAAAGCAGGAACTGTCAGATATAAACCCGCAGTTGAAACGGACTTTATGTCCATGCGAAGTATTTTTTGTCCTGCGTAACCTGCCATAAATATCAGGCACACGGGGATAATCACATTAAATACTGCTAAAATAGTACCCCCCACCTTTCTCAACCTTTATTGGATACGAATATTCAATTCCTGGGCTTCCAGTTTCTCTTTAATTGGTTCCAGGTCTTCCTTTGGCATATTTTTCAGGTTCTTAAGTTTATACTCCTTATTTATTCTGCTGTATTTTGCCGCTCCGTAGCCATGATATGCTAAAAGGTAGACGGTAAAGTCTGATTTTAAAGTCTTTAAAAACTCTCCTGTTGAATTTATTATTTCCTCCGAATCATTATATCCCGGGATTATAGGCATTCTGATCGAAAACGGGATTCCGAGTCTATCCAGGTTTTTTAAATTATTAAGGATTATTTCGTTATCAAATCCAGTCAGTTCCCGATGTTTTTCCGGTGCAATACACTTAATATCAAAATAGACCAAATCTACATATTGGACGATTTCCAAGAATTCCTTCTCATTGCAATAACCGCTTGTATCCAGAACAGTATGAACACCCTGCTCCTTACACTTCTTAAAAATTTCCGCTGCGAACTTTGGCTGCATGCATGTTTCCCCTCCGCCCAAAGTTACGCCGCCGCCGGAATTATCATACATAATCTTGTCTCTCAGTACTTCTTGAACAACTTCCTCAGATGTCATCGTTTTTCCAATCAGCTTTCTTGCCTGACTCTTGCAGACTTCCAAACATTTACCGCAGCCTGTGCATTTTTCATTGTCTGTATAGCTATTCTTCGCTGCTCCTGTCGGACAAACTTCAGTACATTTGCCGCAATTAACACATCGTTCCGAAAACATCATTACCTCAGGTTCAGCTTTTTGCGATTCCGGATTACTGCACCAAAGGCAATTTATTGGACATCCTTTGAAGAAAACTGTAGTTCTGATTCCAGGACCATCATGTATGGAAAAATTCTTAATATCGAAAACTATTCCCTTTTCCATTTTATATACCTCTCTCTTTTAAACTTTTTACAAGTTCAAGTTAATACATCAAGCGAGAATCAATTCTTCTCAAAGCTAAAGCTCTTTGGCAAAAAGAGGGGTTACAAGTCTACTCGCAACCCCTTGTTTAGGAATTTTCTAACTTATGCAGTCAAACCACCATCTACTGCCAATGTTGCTCCTGTTATGAAAGAAGCATTTTCAGAAGCTAAGAAAAGTACTAACTGTACAACATCATCCGGTTCACCATATCGTCCCACAGGAATCATATTCGTATATTCATCTTTCGCCGCATTTGGATTATCAGAGTTCATCCCTGCTTCAATAGATCTCATCATTCGTGTATTGACCATAGCAGGACATATTGCATTAACTCGTACTCCGCTTCCCGCAAATTCAAGAGCCGCGCATTTAGTTAGTCCAATAATAGCGTACTTAGAAGCACAATATGCACTTGTACAAGGCATTCCTCTTAACCCACCAATTGAAGAAGTATTGATAATTGAACCGGATTTTTGCTCTGCCATTAATCGCAATACATATTTCAATCCATAAAATATTCCTTTTATATTTACATTCACAACTGAATCCAGAGCTTTTGCCGGATATTCTGTAATTAAACTAATTACCCCTTCAACTCCTGCATTATTGAAAAATACATCAATCTTTCCAAAGGTATCTTTAGTCTTTTGCACATATTGTTCAACTTGTTCCTCTATCGTAACGTCAGCGGGTAATAATAGATAATTCCCTTTCCGGAGATTAAACTCTTGGGCTACTTTTTCGAGTGCAGACAGTTTTAAATCAACTAAGGCTACTTTAGCTCCCTGGTTTGCAAATCCTTTCACAGCTTCTTTGCCAATCCCATTGGCAGCACCGGTAATAATAACAACTTTATTATTCAACATTATTTAGCTCCTCCTCAGATAAAATTCAGTAAAAATAGAAT
>DATMXV010000329.1:0-18395 GCA_035561335.1 Desulfitobacteriaceae bacterium | reverse complement strand
CGGATCTCTCATAAAATTCTAAGGTGGTTTGCTTTTTTGAGCCTGTCATAAGCATTATTTTATAGCACCTATTATTCACAGCTATTCGTTTTGCGTAGTTCAATATTTGCGTGGCATAACCTTTCCCCCGGCATTCTGGATGCGTTATAACATTTTCAATAAAAGCATACGGTCTTTGCTGGTGCGTCAAATTGGGAACAATCATCAGTACACAAGAGGATATGATTGTATCGTTTATTACGCCCACAATAATGTGGTGATTTTGGTCAATCGTTATCTTACACCATAGATTTTCTATTTCTTGGTCAATAGTCGGCATAGTATTGCCATGCAAATGAGTATAAAGCTCTAAAAGTTGGGATAAGTCTTTCTGCTCTGCTTCCCTAATATGCATTGTTTCACCTTCTAACTTGAAGACCAACGGCAAACTACCGTTTATCTACGTCTTTTAGTGGTAATATAGTACAATGCCTGTTCAAAGGAGAAGAAATGATACAATCAGATAGGCGGCGGCGCCGCAAATACAAACTAAATCCATGAGCCGTCAAGGGGCTCTTGTTGCGAATAACTTACCTGTCAATCTGATTTAGAGTTGCTTTTATCGCACCATTTGCATGAGCCCTAACAACTCTATCCTCATCGTTTTCTGATAAAGATTTTAATTTATCCAAGTATGGTAGTACATAATTTGGTTTCCGCTTCCCAATAACCCTAAATATTTCGGGAGCTTCCATTCTCACACGGATTGATTTATCGTCCAAAAATTTTAAGAATAAGTCCATTGATTTTTCAAAGACGGTTGGAGAATTTGTTGCTATATTTTCTGACGCCCAAATCAAATTCATACGCACTTCGGAATCCGAATCATTAGCAGTATTCATTATTTCATCAAAATACGGCATAATCAATTCAATTCTTCCTCGTCCTATTCTTCCCAAAGCACAAACCGCTCTTTGCCTTATAAGGCTATTTTTATCATGCAGCATGGACACAATTTGTGCTATGAATGGTTCCACACGATTTGGATACAGTAATCCCATTTCACCTAACTGCCACAGAGCCTTTGCTCTGATTTTATCTGACATGTGATTAAGAAGTTCACCGACCATAGGAATATAAGATTCCCAGTTATCCTTGGATTTCGTAATTTTGGTCAATGCGCTATATATTTTGCTTTCATCTTCACTTTTAAGTTCATTAAACGGCATATTCGTCACTTCACTTTCACTATTTATTATTGCCGAAACCGCGTGCGCGTGCAAATTTAAGTGTATATCAGCTTATCTTGCTCGCCCGTAATCCAAGAACAATAAGTAAAACTCCGGGGATTAAAAACGGCAGTATAATGCTTATTTCTGCAAGAGGGCCAAATAGCAGCATTCCCAATGGAGTTGCCAGGGATGAAAAAAGATCCACGAATGAAAATGTGCGCCCCATATACTTTTCATCCGTTATTTCCTGTATGTATGTAGTCAGCGGCGTGTAGTAAAGCGGGCTCCCTATTCCCATTACCAGCATCAGCCCGATAAACAGGATCAGGTTTTTGCTGAAAATAAGCGCTGCCATGACCAGCCCAAATAATACCGCGGAAAAACCGATCAGTTTAAACGGCCTTATTTTAAACTTTTTGTAGATCATCAGCAGACTGGCCAGCAAAGCGCCGATCGAGAACGCCGTTTCTATGGCGCTCAGTATCCAAATCTCATTTCCAAAGGTTTGCGATGCTAAAAGCGCTGTCAGTTGGGAGGCCGGTACGACCAGAAAAGAAAAAATACTGTAGAATATGATGCTGTTTTTCAGGGAACGGTTCTTTATAATGTATATCGCTCCGGATTTCAGAGCGCCGACCGGATCGTCTCCGCTTACCCCGCCTTCACGCGGCGGCATGGATATTGCGGAAAGCAGCAAAACGCCGATGACTGCCGTCATTACATCGATAAAGAATATCCCCGCCATTGAAAGACCGCTCATAATGATGCCGCTTAGTCCGGGAGAGGTAAGCTGTATTACGAACCAGATGCTTGTATAGATGCTGTTTGCGCGCATCAGTTCTTTATCGGGCACAAAAATCGGCAGCATGCTTTTTATCGAGGGCAGCTGTATGCCCGCGCCAAGTGAACGCAGACAGTTGAATAAAAATATCCAGCCGATGTCATTGATACCTGACATAAAGAAGATGGCAAGTATCAGCGTTGACAACGCGACAAATGAATCTGCGAGAATGACGATTCTTTTGGGTGGATACCGGTCCGCGAGAACGCCGCCGTAAAGCATGATCAGCGCCTGGGGAAGATAGGTGGTTATGGTTATTCCCGCTACGGCAATTCCCGAACCCGTCTTTAAGGTTACATACCATATGACCGCGAAGGAAACAATTGTTGATCCAAGCAGGGATATACCCTGACTTGTCATATAGGCGAAAAGTTTAAACTGCCAGCTGTCACGATTTAATTTAACCAGCATACCCGCTCCTCCTAAATGTATTTTCCGGTTATGCTGTTTAAATCCCCACGCAGTTTTTCCGGTGTTCCGGCCGCGATAACGGTTCCGCCGAGATCTCCGCCTTCCGGCCCCATGTCAATAATCCAATCCGCCGCCCGGATAATATCCGGGTTATGCTCGATGATCAGCACCGTGTGGCCTGCTGCAACCAGCTTGCCGAATATCCCGATAAGCCTTTCTATATCCTGAAAATGAAGTCCGGTCGTGGGTTCATCCAGAATATAAAGCATATGTTTTTTCTGCCTGCCGCTCAGTTCCTTAGCCAGCTTCAGACGTTGAGCCTCGCCGCCGCTGAATGTCGTTGTGCTTTGCCCGAGCTTTACATACGACAAACCGACATCATCCAAAACGGACAGTCTGTGATATATTTCCCTTTGGTCTGCAAACAGCTCTATCGCCTGGGAAATGTCCATATTCAGGATGTCGGCTATGGTTTTATCCCGATAGGTTACATCCAAAACCTGCTTCTTGTACCGCTTTCCATTACAGTCGGGACAGGTAACCCAGTGATCAGCCATGTACTGAAGCGCAATTTTTACCTGCCCGATGCCCTCACAAGTCGGGCATTGCCCTTCGTCGGAATTAAAGCTGAAATGTTTTTCCTCGAGCCCCAGCTCCCGGGCGTCTTCCTGCGCGGCAAATATCTTCCGGATGTCGTCGAATACGCCGATGTAGGTCGCGGGAACGGAGCGGCTGGATTTGCCGATAGGCGTCTGGTCCATCTGGATAAAGCCGTCAATTTTCTCAAAGCCGCTAAGCTGTTTAAAGTTGCAATCGGTAAGTCGTTGATGGTTTAATGCCTCCCCCAGCGCGGGAATCAGTGTATCAAAAATCAGTGTGCTTTTGCCGGAGCCGCTTATTCCGGTAATGCAGCACAGGCGGTGAAGCGGAAACCTGACCGCGATATTTTTCAGATTGTTCTCCGTACAGCCGGACAAAGTAAGCCACTGCGACGGCTCGCCAGGGCTCCGCAGCGGGAGGGTCTTGTCGGTCCGCAAATATCTGCCGGTTACGGAGGCGGGATTGCCGACGATGTCGTCAACGCTGCCCGACGCGACGATATGACCGCCATAGATGCCGGCCCCGGGGCCCACATCGATGATGTAATCCGCCGCCAGCATGGTTTCCTGGTCATGCTCCACGACAATGACCGTGTTGCCTTTATCCCTAAGCTTTTTCATGATATCAATCATCAAGCGGTGATCCCTGGGATGCAGCCCAATAGACGGCTCGTCCAGAATATAGGTCAGACCGACCAGATCGGTGCCCAGCTGACCGGAAAGCCGTACCCTTTGCAGTTCTCCGCCGGACAGGCTCGGCGCTGTTCTGCCCAGGGTAAGATAGGAAAGCCCAACCTGCATCAGATTGTCAAGCCGCATTTCGATTTCTGGAAGAATATCCCCGATTTTCTCAAGATCAGAATCGGGCAATTGGTCTTCCAGTCCTTTCGCCCAGTCGGAGAGCTGTCTGAGCGGCATTTTGGCAAGTTCCGGCAGCCGCCAGCCCAAAACGGTTGTATAGCGGGCTTCGAGGCAAAGCAGTTCCCGGCTGCAAACGGGACAGGGGATTTCCTTCATAAATTGCCTGTAAGCGTTATCGGCTGCCTTTGACTCTCTGAAAAGGCGTGTTATATGGGTCAACGCTCCCGCCGCGGGACGTGAAATGATCGTATCCCTTCCTCGGGAATTGTACGTGAAATGGTAAATGCGGTCTCCTGTTCCATAAAGAATCGCATGTTTAAAGTCTTCCGGCAGTCTGTTCCACGGAAGATTCAGGTCGGCCTTCATGAAATCGGCCAGCGCGTAAAGCTCACCTACATACCAGTTCCCAGTTGGTTTCTTTCCTCTTAATTTCCCCCACCAGAGCGTGGCTCCGTCCAGCACAGACAGCGTATCGTTAATCACAATCGAACCCGGATCGATTTCATAAATGAAACCGAGGCCGTTGCATTCATGACAGGCCCCGGCATGGGTATTGGGGTTGAAAGTAGAAGCGGTCAGGGCGGAGAAAAAAAGCCCGCAGTGCGGACATTGGTTTTTGTTCTTGCTCAGCCTGGCCAAGCGTTTCCCACAATAGGGGCAGTGCGGAATTCCGATTGCAGCATACAGCATTCTTAGGTAATCAAGCATCCCAGTTAAGGTGCCGACGGTAGAACGGGGGTTCTGACCTCCTTTTTTCTGCTCGATAGCGATGGTGGGAGTCAGGCCCTGCAGTGCATCAAACTCCGGCCGTTCCAACTGCTCCTGCTGCCTTGCCGAGCCGACTAAATTGTCCAGATAACGCCTTCTGCCCTCCGCGTAGATCGTATCAAAGGCCAGGGAAGATTTCCCGCTGCCGCTTACGCCCGTTATGACTGTCAGCTGAAATTTGGGTATGGAGACATTGACATCCTTCAAGTTGTTTTGCCTGCCTCCCTTGAGCACAATCCTGTTTTGTTCCGTTGGCCGGGGATTAAAAGCGGTCGTTTTTGGTACAGCGCATGTATTTTTTATTTCGCATTTTTTTCCCAGAGAGCCGGGAGCAATCACTTTTGCAGTTCCGGCAATACCCAAAAGGACCAGTTTAGAGCGGATTGACTGCCTATACTCTTCGGGAAGACGGTGGGCCAGGTTCATCAATTCATTAACAGAGGCATTTGGATTTGTGGTCAGTTCCGCCATTTCATCGAGAAGCTCTTTTTCGCTTTTAGAAAGCTCCCTGAACTTTTTTGTGCTTAATTCCGTCCACAGATCCCAGGGCATCAGCTCAAATTCCTGCAGGCAGTTGAAATCATGCAGCAGATTTCCTTTAAGAGAATGCCAACCCTTCCAATTTATGTTGTATCCAAAATCCTCCGGGTGACATTCTCCCAACCTGCTTTTCTTCCATGCGTCGCCCGCCAGGAAATAGCCGCTATTGGCATCCATATCAAGGGTATTGAAAGTGATCCCATAATGCTTTTTTTGAATTTCATCCACTTGGACGTCCATTCGGACCCAGCGGCCCTGCCCGGCATCATAAAATTCCGCCACCCAATGATCTTCATACATTAAATCGCTGTCAAAATAGCCGGCAAAACCCGCCCGTACGCGTGCCGGGACTTTTTTATGCCTGAGAAAGGAAACCAGCAGCAGAGCGCTGTCCCGGCACATGCCAACCATTCTTTGTTCCGGCGGACGGGTTTCCGTTAACGGCCGGTTGTCGAGCTTAAAAATAGCTTCCAGCATTTGCGGGACTGTACGCAGCAATTCCTCATTGGATTGCCTTTTGCTGAAATTTATTCCATACAGTTCTCCAAGAGCGCCATGAATGATCAGTCCCTGAACGGTCCTCAGTAAATTCCCCGTATCATCAGGCAGAGCGTCCAATTCATTTGTATACTGTTTGGGATCGGTTATCACGCTTTGCCTGCTGTATAAAGCCACGTCTTTTTCATTCATCGTCATTTATTCCTCCTAACATACCGATGTTAAGCTCTCACACGGTGTCAGGGTCAAGAGGTTATTTGCTTCATACAGAAAATAAAAAAAGAGCGTTCGTCATGAACGCCCTGGTAATACCGGTCTCTTATTATTTGATCTGTACAGGTATTTGAATCTCGGTCAGATAACCGCTCGGGTCTGAGGTATCCGTTCTACTGACTACCGCGACCTGTCTGCTCAAGCCAGTCATCTCATATTGGCCATGTTCATCCAGCCAGCAAACAAAATCCCGATACGCGCCGGGCAGATTATCATAGGGACCGTATACCATCATGCACGCCATAGTATCTATGCTCTCTAATTCCCGGAAAGTAAAGCCGTTTTTGTCTTCCCCCGCTTTTTTTACAATATACGCGGCCTCGACGTCGGCATCGCTGTCCATATGCTCCTCGTCATGGTAAACGGCCACATTGTTGTAACTGTGTTTTTCTATTTCGATATGCTCCCTGCGCACAAATTGTTCCAGTTCATCCCAAAGCTCCCCCCTCGGAAAAATAAGTGGGTATTTTCCTTCTTAGGGATACAATCTTGCAACTGGGAATGGGTTTTATTGCAATATTAAAGTGAATGTCAATCTGTTTTTTTACGGGTGTCACCGATTGCTTGTCTGGATTTTTTCAATTAGTCTTTGTCCTGAAAGAATGGACTGTTCCGTCTCCTGTATTTTCTTTTGTAGCTGCCCGATCAGAAAATCATCGCTCCAGTTTTTAAGTATCTCCGTGATTTCAGCTACCGAAAAGTTCATATCCCGAAGCATGATTATTTTTTGTAGCTCCGGAAGCTGCCTAACGGAATATAGACGGTATCCGGTAAATTTATCCGTATGGTCCGGCTTTAACAACCCGTGCTCGTCATAGTAACGCAACATGCGTACCGAGACCTGTGTAAGCTTTGAGAAATTTCCTATATTCAGTAATTGAACCCGCCTTCCTTTATCAATATTCAGTATAAATAAGCAATATCATCATACTCATTCCGCATTGCTTTCAACAATTCTACTTCAGTTTTTTCCGTTTGTAGTTGCTGCCATAGGAAGATGCCGCTATTATTCAAACTGATCATTTTATTGAAATTAACATTTTTGGCTCCCAGGGGTACAACGATATGCTGTCCGTCAATGTCCAGCAGCTTGAATCCTTGGGATATTTTCATGGCATTATAACCCCTTCTTGCACCAGTTGGTAAAACACTGTGACTACGGCGGCCGGGTCAGTATTGCAGTGCAACAGGTATGCAGGCACTGAATTGACCAGTTGTTCAATCATGGTCATGGTTTTCAACCCTATCGCTTCGTCGTAATAGGGCCGGGAAATCTGGCTCATTAAATTAAATATACTGTCTCTTATATTCAGCCGCTCCATCCAGTTGGTTTCCTTCCGTCTGATAAACACTACCGCCTTCAGGGGCACCTGCACATTGGCATTCAAATTCGTTTTCCCGCTCCATGGAGTCCCAAAAATGAAGGGTACTCCATTATAAATACGCAGAGCGGGTTTATCGTCATTTACTATGGTTAGCTGGCTGCCAAAACGATCTTTCCACAATTTAGCGTGGGTTGATTTGCCTGTACCGCTGTTGGCGGAAAAAATAATTCCCTGGTTTTTATAAGCAACGGCGGCACCGTGCAGCACCGCGCCGCCCAGCTCGGCAAGCCTGTCGCTGAAGGCAAAACCGGTATATAAATATTCATATTCGGTAATTGAGCCTGGCTGGAGTGGATTCTTTTTAGAAAATTGTATTTCCACCTGCTTATAATTCTCATCATAATAGGTTGCATACACTATTGCCCCGCTCCGGCTGTCGGTTAAATACCTGCAGCGCCGCCGGCCGCCAAGTGAGATTATCCTCGCATCACCGATTTGTTCCACCAGTTCACCCCGGGGTTTATTAATTTCTTCGACCAGTTTGGTCTTTAAAATCATATCCGGCTCTCTAAAACGGTTGTTTTCATAGTCTCTAAGTATGTATTCAAAGAAACCGTTGTCTATATATTCCATTTCAACATTCAGGTGGGCAATACTAACCTTTTTCATTTTTTCTTTCCGTATCTATAAGCAGGCAGGGTTTAACCCTGCCTGCTAGAGACCTCCTTTAAGAAAATACTTATTCAGATGCTTGACTTCCATCAGGATTTGTCGGATAAACCAAAGGGATATCCCCTACGCCGCTAAACAGGGGACCGTCGCAAAAAGCCTCTTCCGGTTCGAATTCCTGGATATATATTTCCGGGCTTTCATATTCTTTTAGCACAGTCGTTCCCTCCTTTATAAATCTTCTGAAATATCGCGTGTCATATCCTGCCGGTGTCTTTGCCGGCTACTTGTTTTTGACGGCCATAACCACGTTATTGCTGTACACGGTAGTTGCCGCACCGGTATGGGGATCTTCGTATGTCACATAACCACGCACATAGAAGGTATTCCCATATTCGGTCTTTATAGCCCGGATTACCCTTCCCTGGCTGTCCGTATCGGGGGCGGATAGGATGGTTGCTCCCGGCGTATCCAGGGTTAGGCCTGTTTCCGGATTGCTGCCGCTATTCTTTATGCTAATAAAGCCCTTATCGATGATGGTGTTTCCGCTGAGATGGGAGAAGGTGGCCAGGATGCCCATGTTAACATAGGTCTTGTCGCTGGTGTTAAACAGACAAAACGCCTTTTCAGATAAGACGGTATCAACCGTAACTTTTTATTGACAAATACAGTGAGACAATTTACAATGTCGTATATCGTACAGTATGATATACGACTTTTTTTACCAAAAAAATAGGAGGCAAGGATGAGGATGAACAGAAAACCAATTGGCGTAGAACTCCGTTCCCTGGATAATCTCATTATGCGTAAATTTGTAAACACAAAGTGTAAAAAGCAAATTGACTCTATTACAGGCACAAATGGCTGGATTATTGGGTTTCTTGCCGATAACGCCGATAAAGATATTTATCAGAAAGATTTGGAAGGACAATTTGCAATTACCCGCTCCACTGTCTCTAAAGTCCTGATTTTGATGGAGAAAAAGGGGTTAATTGAGCGGCATGGCGTCCCCAATGATTCCAGACTGAAAAAACTGGCGCTTACAGATAAGGCTTGGAAGTTAAACGAATCAATGAAAGAACATGGAGATAAAATCGAAGCGGCTTTAACAAAGGGGTTCACCGAAGAAGAACTGGAAGCCCTTTATAGCTATATTCAACGGATGAAGGACAACATAAAGTAAGCTATTCAGTTGATCATACAGCTAATTTTTTTGAGCATATTGTTTGACGTCCAACATGTTGCATGATGCGACTGTTTCAAGAGGAAACAATCTGCGCGATAGAAATAATCGGTACAATGCTTTACGACAAGCGACTTATGTCATCAAACTGAAAGAGGGAAACAAACAATGATTAAAAAACTGGCTACCAGCATCCGGCAGTATAAAAAGGAATCCATACTTACCCCTGTGTATGTAACATTCGAGGTCATCATGGAAATTATCATACCAATTCTCATGGCCTATCTGATTGATTACGGGATCAATCAGAACAACCTATCTTACGTTTTAATGATGGGACTGGCGCTGCTGATTGCGGCGGCAATCCAGTTGATTTTCGGCGCGCTTGCCGGGCGCAGCGCGGCGATTGCCTCTTCCGGATTTGCCCGGAATCTGCGACGCGACATGTACTACAATGTTCAGAACTTTTCCTTCTCCAACATTGATAAATTTTCCACCGCAAGTATTATCACCCGCCTGACAACCGATGTGACCAACGTGCAAAACGCCTATCAGATGATTATCCGCCTGGCGATACGGGGCCCTGTCATGATGATCTTCTGCCTGATCGTCTCCTTCCATATTGACGCGCAGCTTTCCTTGATTTTTCTGGCAAGTATTCCCGTGCTTGGGCTAGGGTTATGGCTGATTATGTCCCGTGTGCACCCTGTCTTCCAGAAAGTTTTCCGGACTTACGATAAGCTCAACAAGGTTGTGCAGGAAAATCTCAGTGCTATCCGCGTTGTCAAATCCTTTAACCGGGAAAGTTTTGAAGAAAATAAGTTTGGGGAAATATCGACAGCAATCTTCAAAGACTTTTCCAAGGCTGAAAAGCGAATCGCCTACAATATGCCTCTGATGCAATTTTGTCTGTACGCCTGTCTCTTGCTGGTGTCGTGGCTGGGAGCGGAACAGATCGTTGCCAGCAACAACAATCCCGCCATCGGGCTTTCAGCCGGCGAACTTATGAGCCTGATTACCTATGCCATGCAGATATTAATGAGCCTGATGATGCTGTCAATGGTTTTCGTTTTGATTACGATTGCCCGCGCTTCTGTAGAACGGATTACGGAAATTCTCAGCGAGGAAAGCGATCTGAAAAATCCGGAGAATCCCATATCAACGGTGGAGGACGGTTCTATTGCCTTTAGCAATGTAACCTTTGCCTATACGCGTAAAACAGAAAAGCCGGTACTTAACAACATCAGTATCTCCATAGCGTCCGGCGAAACAGTTGGGATCATAGGCGGGACCGGTTCTGCAAAATCCAGCTTTGTCCAGCTTATCCCACGGCTGTATGACGCGGAAAGCGGCAGGGTGATCGTAGGCGGCGCAGATGTACACGATTACGATATTAAATCGCTCCGCAATCAGGTGGCAATGGTGTTACAAAAGAATGTGCTGTTTTCGGGTACAATTAAGGAAAATCTTCGCTGGGGCGACGAAAATGCCAGCGATGAAGATATGGTGCGCGCCTGCAAGCTGGCGCAGGCAGACGGCTTTATTCAGGAATTCCCCAATAAATACGACACGCATATCGAGCAGGGCGGCAGCAACGTCTCAGGCGGCCAGAAGCAGCGGCTCTGTATCGCCCGGGCGTTGCTCAAAAAGCCGAAAATCCTCATTCTCGACGATTCCACCAGCGCCGTAGACACCAAAACAGACGCGCTCATTCGGAGGGCCTTACGGGAGGAAATCCCGGATACGACCAAGGTCATCATTGCGCAGCGTGTCGCCTCCGTGATGGACGCCGACAAGATCATCGTCTTGGACGCCGGCAAAATCAATGCCGTGGGAACCCATGATGAACTGTTAAAAAACTGCCCGATTTATCAAGAAGTCTATGAATCTCAGAATAAAGGGGGTTCCCTCCATGAATAAAACGCCGCCGTCTTTCCAAAGATTTAAACCGGGCACAATTAAACGTCTGCTTTCCTATATGGGCGAATATAAAATACAAATCGTTATTGTTGTAGTCTGCATCCTTCTCAGCGCGGTTGCCAGCGCCGCCTCGTCGCTTTTTATTCAGACGCTGATTGATGGTTACATTATCCCGTTGCTGGGCCAGACCAACCCTTCCTTTGCGGGCTTACTGGAAGCGATTCTGGTGATGGGCGCTATTTCCCTGATCGGCGTACTTGCCACCTTGTTCTACAACCGGATCATGGTGACGGTTTCACAGGGAACGCTCAAAAAGATACGCGATAAAATGTTCAATCGTATGCAGACTCTGCCGGTCAAATATTTCGATACCCATGCCCATGGCGATATTATGAGCCATTATATCAACGATACCGATACGCTCCGCCAAATGATTTCCCAAAGCCTGCCCCAGTTGTTTTCTTCGGTAGTCACTATACTTACGGTGTTTGTCGCCATGCTGTATCTCAGCGTGGAATTGACGCTTTTGGTCATCATCTTTGTCATCGTCATGCTGAAGGTTATTAAAACAATCGTGGGCAAGAGTGGTTCCTTCTTTATAAAACAGCAGCATTCGCTCGGCGATGTCAACGGATATATTGAGGAAATGATTAACGGACAGAAGGTAGTCAAGGTTTTCTGCCACGAAGAAAAAGCCAAAGAAGCCTTTGACACAAAGAACGACGAACTTTGCTACTGCGCCACCGAAGCAAATAAATACGGCAATGTTATGATGCCGATTGTCAACAGCATGGGCTACATGCTGTATGTGCTGCTTGCCGTAGTAGGCGCGGTACTGGGGATTGCCGGTATAAAAAATCTCAGTCTTACCGGAACCAATGTCATGACGCTTGGAACGATTGCCTCTTTCCTCACTTTGTCACGCAGTTTTGTTATGCCGATCGGGATGGTTTCCCAGCAGTTTAACATGGTGGTTATGGCGCTGGCGGGTGCTTCCCGTATCTTTGAATTAATGGATGAAGTCAGCGAAGCGGATAATGGCTATGTTACTTTGGTCCATGCCAAAATGGAAAATGGCGAAATAAAGGAATGTAACGACCATACCGGATTTCCGGCGTGGAAGCATCCGCACAGCAACGGGACGATTACCTATACGCAGCTGAAAGGAGATATTCGTTTCTATGATGTCGATTTCGGATATGAAGAAAAGAAGCCGGTACTCCATAATATTACGCTTTACGCCGAACCCGGCCAGAAGATTGCTTTTGTCGGAGCGACCGGCGCCGGTAAAACAACCATTACCAACCTGATTAACCGCTTTTATGATATCGAGGATGGGAAGATACGTTACGACGGTATTAATATCAATAAAATTAAAAAATCCGACCTCCGCAGGTCACTCGGTATTGTGTTACAAGATGTAAACCTGTTTACCGGAACTGTCTTAGATAATATCCGGTACGGTAAACTTGACGCCACGGACGAGGAATGTATCGCCGCCGCGAAGCTGGCCAACGCCGATAGCTTTATCCGGATGTTGCCCGACGGGTATAGCACCGTACTTGAGGGTGACGGCAGCGGGCTCTCCCAGGGGCAAAGACAACTGATCTCCATTGCCCGCGCAACAGTGGCCGACCCGCCCGTCATGATTCTGGATGAAGCCACTTCTTCGATTGATACACGAACCGAAGCGATAGTCCAAAAAGGCATGGACGCCTTAATGAAAGGCCGGACGGTCTTTGTTATTGCCCATCGCCTGTCAACCGTTCAGAATGCCGATGTAATTATGGTGTTGGAAGATGGCCGTATCATTGAGCGGGGCAGCCATGAACAACTTATTCATGAGCGGGGAAAATACTATCAACTGTATACAGGAGCATTTGAACTTGAATAACAAGGCGAATGTATTGAGCTTCTTTGATAATATCGCATCTACAGTAGATAATCAGCAAAGAAACGCTTTGTATAAAACGATTATTGGGAGTATTATTTATTTCCGTGAAGGGGACAATATCAGCGTCAATATAACTTTCGAATAAAGGAGGTGGTTGCGCATGTTATCAGAGAAGAAAATACCCAATAGACTGGCAAATGAAAAATCGCCTTACCTTCTTCAACACGCATACAATCCCGTGGATTGGTGGCCGTGGTGTGACGAAGCCTTTGCAAAAGCAAAAGCCGAGGATAAGCCGGTTTTCCTTTCTATTGGGTATAGCTGACTAACTTGCATTTATGAACTTGTCACTGGTGCCATGTGATGGAAAGAGAATCTTTTGAGGACCGGGAGGTCGCCGGTCTCCTTAATAAAAATTTTATTTCTATTAAGGTTGACCGGGAGGAACGCCCGGACGTCGATCATCTGTACATGAATTTCTGCCAGGCCCTGACCGGGGCCGGGGGCTGGCCCCTGACTATCTTAATGACCCCGGATAAAAAACCGTTCTTTGCCGGTACCTATTTCCCCAAATCCCGTCATTACGGCAGAGCGGGCCTCATGGACATCCTTGAGCAGGCCGTCTCTGTCTGGAAAACAGATAAAAACAGTCTCCTGGAAAGCGCCAATGATATTGTCCGGTACCTGCAAACTGAACAAGAGAAACAGCTCGTGCCGGAAACCGGCGAAGTAACTGAGATCCCGTTCAATTCCCTGCCGCCCGGGCTGAAGCTGAAAGGCGGGCCAGGGCCTGAGGACTGGCTCAAAAACGCGCTCGATAAAGCCTATCAAACCTTTGTCCGGATCTATGATCAAAAGTACGGCGGTTTCGGGAGCGCCCCCAAGTTCCCGACCCCGCATATTCTCGGTTTCTTGCTTCGTTACGCCCAGGACCATCCGGAAAGCCAGGCCTATCCCATGGTCCGAAAAACCCTGGACTGTATGGCCCGGGGCGGAATTTATGACCATATAGGCTTTGGTTTTTCCCGTTACAGTACAGATGAAAAATGGCTGGCGCCCCATTTTGAAAAAATGCTTTACGATAATGCTCTCTTGGCCTACGTCTACCTGGAGAGTTACCAGTACGGGCATGAAGAGAGCGATTCCGTAACAGCCCGGGAAATTTTTACTTATGTCCTGGGCAGCATGACCTCTTCCGAAGGAGGGTTTTATTGTGCGGAAGACGCTGACTCTGAAGGAATAGAAGGAAAATTCTATCTTTGGTCACCGGCTGAAATCTGTCAGGTTTTAGGAGCTGAACTGGGGAACCTCTATTGTGAGGCCTATAATATTACTCCCTCAGGTAATTTCGAGGGCCAGAACATCCCGAATCTTATCCGGGCAAACCGGGAGAAAATTGCCCTGGACCATCAGATGACCAGAGCGGAACTGGAAGCACTGCTGGAGACTTCCCGACAAACCCTTTTTAACTTCCGGGAACAGCGGATCCATCCGCACAAAGATGATAAGATTTTAACCTCCTGGAACGGTTTAATGATCGCCTCCCTGGCCAAAGGGGCCCAGGTTTTAGACGAACCGGCCTATCTGCCGGCCGCAGAGCGGGCCTGGCAGTTCCTTAAAACCAGGCTGCGCCGGGAAGACGGACGTCTCCTGGCCCGGTACCGGGACGGTGAATCAGCTAACCTGGGTTATTTGGACGATTATGCCTATTTAATCTGGGGTTTGCTTGAACTGTATACTGCCAGCGGCAAATCAGCTTATCTGGAAGATGCTGTGGAACTTCAGGAGAATCAGGAACGGCTGTTTGCCGATTCCCGGAACGGCGGCTATTTCCTGACCGGTTCGGACGCCGAGGAACTCCTGATCCGGCCCAAAAACAGCCATGATGGGGCCTTGCCTTCCGGCAACTCCATAAGCGCCCTTAACCTCCTGCGCTTAGCGCGCCTGACCAGAAAAAAAGAATGGGAAACCAAGGCGGAAAGCCAATTGACAGCCTTTAAACCGCTCATCTCCGCTTACCCTTCCGGCTATACAGCCTTCCTGCAAGCCCTGCAATTAGCCGGACATCCCGGGCCTGAGCTGATTCTGGCCGGGCCACTGAGCGCTCCGGAAATGCCGGACATGAGCAAAACCATCTTTGCCGGTTTTCTTCCCTATTCCTCTCTGATCTACCAGGAAGGGGAAATCGGCCGCTTCCTGCCCTGGGTTAATGACTATCCCCTCGAAGATACGGTTACCGCCTACGTTTGTCAGGATTTCAGCTGCCGGAACCCGGTTAAGACACCCGCTGAATTAAATCAGCTTTTACAACAGGCTTAATCCCCTTACAACAGGTTTTATCCCTAACAGGCTTAATTCTTCCGGCCGTGTCCGGGCAGGGAGTACCTGTTAGGGTCAATCCCCCTCCTGATCAGCCATTCCGCCGTGCCGCCGGTAATTATTACAGGCTTTTCCGCCAATTCCCGCAGATTGGCGGCGCCGGCCATCATCATCGTCCGCCGCAAATCGTCAATAATAATCTCCACCCGTTTCTCAAGTTCCTGTTCCGAGCCCTCAATCAGGACCTGCAGAAAATGACGGGCCATGCCCACGAGTCCCGCCCCTAGAGCAAAGGCACAGGCAAGATCACTGCCGTCCCTGAAACCGCCGGAAGCAATAACTGTCAGGGGCAAATCCAGACTAAGGGCTTCCAGCAGACTGCTGGCCGCCGGAATCCCGATATTCCGGAACTTATCCCGGTACTCCTTGCCCGAACGCAGGTATTCGATCCTGATAAAATCGGTTCCGCCCTTGCCGCTGATATCTATATGACGGACACCAGCTTCATAAATTTTCCTGACGGCCTCCCGGGAAAGGCCAAAGCCAACCTCTTTGACAATCACAGGGACTGGACTTAAGGCGCTGATTTTTTCAATATTAGCCAAGGCGCCCCGGAAATTGCGGTCACCTTCAGGCATCGCCAGCTCCTGGGCAACATTCAGGTGCAATTGAACGCCGTCCGCCTCTATCATTTCCACCGCTTCTTTGACCATAGGCGGCGCCGCAAGCGCGCTCAGGTTTGCCAATAGTACTCCCGCGGGGTTTTCATCCCGGGCAATCCTGTAAGTGTCCCGGACCTGGGGGTCTTCCAGGCCGGCAGTCTGGGAGCCAACCGCCATCGCAATTCCGGCCCGGGCCGCAACAGCCGCCAAACTGCGGTTAATCTGCTTAACCTCGGGATGCCCGCCTGTCATCGCATTAATCAGGAGCGGGGCCTTTAATTTCTTCTTCAGGAACTCCAGGGAAGTATCAATCTGCTTAAAGTTCAGATCAGGCAAAGCGTCATACACCAAAAAAATATCGGAAAAACCATTTTCCGCCGGAAGCTGTGATGTTTTCAGAGCATATTCCAGATGTTCCTTCTTCCTTAATTTTCTGGAAATCCTCCATCCCCCCTGTCCTAAATTTATCCTGATTAATAATATCCCTTCTTTAACCTTCCCAGCGTTTAAATAAGCGGTGCTCAAGATTAAACTGGTCCAAGGCTTTACCGACTGTATGGTTGATGAGATCCTCAATTGTTTTGGGCAGATGGTAATATGCCGGCATCGGCGGTAAAATAACCGCTCCCATTTCGGCCACTGCCAGGAGCAGTTTAAGGTGCCCGGTATGCAGAGGAGTTTCCCGGGGCATGACCACAAGTTTCCTTTTTTCTTTCAGCATCACATCGGCTGCCCTGACCAGGAGGGAATCATTATAGGAATTAGCCAAAGCCGACAAACTCTTGATTGCACAAGGCGCTATAAGCATCCCGTCAGTTTTAAAGGAACCGCTGGCCGGCGCAGCCTTAAGGTCCCGGTTATCGTAAACATAGTCCGCAAGATTCTCGACTTCCTTAACAGTATAAACAGTTTCTATTCCAATAGTCCTTTTGGCACTGTCGGTTATCACCAAATGTGTTTCTACCTGATGGGCCCTTAAAGCCTGCAGGATTCTGATACCATAGACAGCACCGCTGGCGCCGGAAATGCCTACAACCAACTTCATTGCTTATCTCCCCGCTTCAGATCTTTATCAGGTTTATCCGTATACTATACGAGAGATTTTATCTTATCATTACATTATCATCCCAGATCAGGTAAAATTCAATAATATCGCGTTAATCTGACATTATTCATCTGCAGATCAAGCCCTGCCGGTAACCAAATAATTAACAGGGCCAACCTGGCGGAAGACCAGGTCAGCCCCAAAAACGTTTTCAGGTTTTTACTTATTTTCCACCTTAACGATCAGTAGAGAAGGATGATCCGCAAGCTTATAATCTATCGGGCTATCAAGCGGCTGTTCCTTATCATAGATTATCCGGACATATGGCCTGTCCGAATAAGCAGGATTTTGTTTGACAACATTGCCGCGCATCCCGTTGCTTAAAACCACTCCTGTTCCGTTGGGGTAAACGGCAACGTTTTTACAGAAAGCCTTCACAAATTCAGGGTCAAAATGGCTCCCTGAATTAACAGTTATAAACTCATAGGCCTTATAAGGTTCCATCGCGCCGCGGTACACCCGCACACTGGTGAGCGCTTCATAAACATCGCTTATTGTCGCGATCCTGGCATATTCATGAATTTCCTTGCCTTTCAAGCCCCTGGGATAACCGCTGCCATCATATTTTTCCTGATGCTGTAAAGCAACATGGGCGGAAAGCAAACTGATATCCTGATTAAGTCTTAACATTTCGTAACCATACATGGCATGCTTTTTTATTTCTTCAAATTCCTCTTTGGTCAGGGGATCGGTTTTATTAAGGATTTTTTCCGGTACTTTAATTTTGCCAATGTCATGCATTAAAACACCCATCCCTAATTCCAGCAATTGATCAGTACTGTAATTACTGCCGATGCCGATAATCAGGGACAAGACCGTTGTGTTGACAGAATGATGGAAAGTATAATTATCATAACCGCTTATCTCGGCCAAATTACCGATTACATCAAAGTTTTGGAGCAAATCATTAATCATATTCAGGATAACATTACGGACCCTGCCCACTTCAACAAAATCATCTTTGCCGTTAACAATATTTTGAGTTATCTTATGTACTGTCCGGTAAGCCAGTTCCCTGGTAGTCGTGCTGATAGCGGAACGGACTTCAACATCCTCAAAACGGTCATCCTGGACAAAGACAACATCAAATCCTAAGCGTTTTAAACGTTCGATATAAACAGTTGTCAGTATAATTCCCGCCTGCAATAAAACCTGACCGGCGGGATTAATTACAGGTTTTGCTAATACAGTCCCTGTTTCCAGACAGCCGACATTTACGAGACGCATTTTTCTTTTCTCTCCATTTCTTGATTTTCCGGGCTTGGATATTTGAATATTTTTCTTAACTCTCCACTAACTAACAACTTGTTTTACTT
>DATMXV010000328.1:0-10545 GCA_035561335.1 Desulfitobacteriaceae bacterium | reverse complement strand
AGTGAAGATATTCAAATTCTGCTTAATAAGACAGACACAAGAGTTCTGGATAAATATCAAATTGAGATAATAGAAAATAAAATTTTTATAAACGTAAAAGTAATGAATATTTTATTCCGGCGCACGAGCAACGGCCTATAGCAGAGTGCTCCAACACTTTGCCAAAATGGAAGGGGAATGGCGCGTCGAGTATACCCAACCGTTATCTGAAACGCCAATGCCGGGGCGGTCTTGAGAAGATTATTTCGAAAACCTTAAAGGGAAAGGGGATTTTTATGAACTTATTTAAAAGATGCTTCTGCTGCATATTATGTTTGTCTTTATTGACCGTTCCGGGCTGTGGCGTGGATTCAGCCGGTAAAGAGAATAAAACCGGGATTTCAACCCATTTTGCAATTGTCTTGGTAAAGGGAGTATCGACAAAAGATGCGATAAAGACAAAACTTGAAGATTTACCATTGGAGAATCAACCGTTATTAACGGATAAGGATTTGAATTCATACAAATGGCAGGAGCATGAATTAGAACTTAAACAAGATTTTAAATTGGCTGATTCTTTTACCAATGTACCGCTTAATGGAGCGCCTTTCGTAATAATAGCAGATGATACAAGAGTATATTTAGGGGCCTTGTGGACGCCAATTTCTTCATTAGTAGCTAATATCCCGACTATCATGGTCTTGCCGTCTGATATTCAGAAGAATGTAATAAAGATAAAAAGTGGCTATCCAGGCGGAACAACCGATATCAAATCCGATCCGAGAAGTAATCAACTTGTTTATAATGCTTTAAAGAGTATCGGAAAGCTAAAGGGTATAGTTGTTAACGGAAAAATTGAGTTAACCATTGAAGGAATCACTAAGACGTATATTCGCGGGGATTCATATCATATCCCAGCCAATACTTTACACAGTGCAATAATTTATCCCGGCTTTAAAGCAGTTGACTATTTTGCTGATAAGAAAAGATATAAAGCAAAAATAATGGATAAGGGTGAAAGAATTGAATAAATATTTAATTTCGTTTTAGTGAACAAGAATGGATAACTAAAGGATTTGGTATGCAAAGCAAAAGAGTATATTAATGGAACTCAGACCCTTCAACAGAAAGGAGTGAAGAACCCTGACTTTGAAGTCCGTTTTTACATCTCGGCGGCCGAAGACTCGTTCTGAGCTCCGCATGTCTCTGGGAAAATTATACTATACTCTGCGCCGTTATTTTCAATGGCTGTTTAAAAGGTCAATTAAATATGCCGCAACTATCCGGAAGACGCAGTTACCCTATATAGTGGCTGCCCATAATACACCCTTATTCCGGCAGCTGCGGCAGGTCGACAGGCGGCTCCAGGAAAATAAGACAGTCAATCTCAAGTTGGCTGCGGAAAAAATTAACGGTCTGGTTCTCAGACCGGGAGAGACTTTTTCATTTTGGCGTCTGGTTGGGAAACCCACCAGGGCTAAAGGCTTTTTGGACGGACTGGTTTTAACGAACGGGACATTCACTGCCGGGGTTGGGGGCGGTCTTTGCCAGTTGTCAAACCTGATTTACTGGATGACACTTAATTCTTCTTTAACTGTTACAGAGCGGTGGCGGCATACACATGATGTATTTCCGGATGCTGACCGGACTCAGCCGTTTGGCAGCGGGGCTACTGTTGTTTATAATTATGTTGACCTCCAAATCAGGAATGATACTGCCTATGAATATCAACTGATGGTACGGGTTGGAGATTCAGATTTGGAAGGGCAATGGCTTTCTGAGCAGCCGGCTGCTTACCAATATGAGGTCTACGAGAGCGAGCATTACATTACCCAGGAGTGGTGGGGGGGATACCTACGCCATAATGTTATCAGACGCAGGGTTTTTAAACTTGGCGCTCAGGTGGATGATGAGTTGATCACGGAGAATCATGCTCTCATGATGTATGAACCCATGTTGGCGGAAAATACAGGGAATGGCCAATCTAATTAATCAGACGGGGGAGGTTGATCGAAATTCGCCAGTTAGTTATCGGTGTTATCGGGAGCGGGGAGGAATTAGCGCCGGAAATTGCTAGTCTGGCCTATGATCTCGGGAGGCTTATTGCAGCAGAAGGCTGGGTTCTGCTTAATGGCGGAAGACCGGCGGGTGTTATGGAGGCGTCGGCCAAGGGCGCCCGGGAAAACGGCGGCTTGACCGTTGGCGTTTTGCCCGGTAAAGAGAGCAGCGCCGCGTCTCAGTATATGGAGGTAGTTATTGCCACCGGTATGGGTGACGGACGGAACTATATTAATGTACTTTCGAGCGATATCGTTGTCTCCCTGCCCGGTAAAGCGGGAACGATTTCCGAGATTGCTCTGGCCTTGAAAAACCGGAAAAAAGTAATCCTATTGAGGTTTGACCCAGCTTCAACCTTTGATTTTTACCGGGAAAAAGGTTTTTTATTAGCTGCCGCTTTCCCGGAAGAAGCCATAGAAATTATCAAGAGGGAATTACCTGCCCGGTATTTATAATAATTCTATAATTCAAATTGCTCTCGTCTTAAATGTAAACATCCGGGTTCAAAACAGGTTGCTTATGTTATAATCAGATACATGGAGAAATAAACGGCTGATCAGGTTGCGCGGTCTCCGGCAAAGTCTTAAAGTCTAATTGAAAGGTGATGTTTATGAAAAGAAATGCTGCTATGTTACTGATATCTTCGTTGTTTATTGCAGTTGTCTTGACGGGATGCTCCCAAGGCGCTGCCGTTTCCGACAAAGAATCTTCAACAAAAAATAATACCTCAGGTAAGTTGATCGAACCATCTGAACTTATTTCTAAAGCAGAGGCTGAACAGTTACTAGGTGAATCATTGCAGGAGGCCAAAAACAGCGAACAAAAAGTAGTTGGTCTCAAGATCAGTAATTATGATGCTGTCAAGGAAGATACATTTAAATTTTTACAGGTAAGTCTTACCCAGCAAGCCTTCATGCCTGACAATGGTCAAAGTTCTCAGGCTATCTTCAGAGCGCTGAGAGATAACTTTCCGGCAAATGTTAAGGTTGACGGTGTTGGAGATGAAGCTTTTATCGCCCCGCCGGGTATCCATATTTTAAAGGGGTCATACTATATTTTAATTGCAGTGGGAAACTCGGATGATGTAAAGAACAGGGAAATATTAATTTCAGCCGCTAAAAAGGCCTTAGAGAATTTGGAGAAACTGAAAGGCAATTAAATCAGCAAGCATAGAGATCTGATAACTCTTGCAGGATTATCAGGTCTTTTTTTTAGGCAGGAGCGAAACCAGTTATAAATCAGTCGGATTTCAGAAATCAGCCAGTTTGGTGAAATACTATTTCTATTTAGGATCATACTTATTTTTCAGAGACGGTTTGTCAGCGGATAAATGGGTATGGTATATTTAAGTGACAGGAAAGGGGTTTATTTTATGCCCAAAATGTTGATCCTTGATGGGAATAGCTTGGCAAACCGGGCCTTTTATGCTTTGCCGGTCTTAACAACGCCTGATGGAAGACCAACCAATGTCTTACATGGCTTCATGATGATGCTCCTGAGGTTACAGGCGGAGCAGAAACCCGACTATTGGCTGGTTACTTTTGATAAAACAAAGGCCCATGTCCGGATTGAACAGTACGAACACTATAAAGCTCAGCGCAAAGAAACCCCCGAGGGTTTAAGGCCCCAGCTTGATTATCTCAAGGAAGTGTTGGCAGGGTTTTCCGTGCCCATCCTGGAACTTGCGGGTTATGAAGCAGATGATCTGATCGCCACTGTGACCAGACAAGCGGAAGCAAAGGGCTGGGAGGTTTTAATATACACCGGGGACCGTGACGCCCTGCAATTAATCTCACCCCAAACGCAGGTTTTGTTAACCAAAAAAGGGATCAGCGAGGTTGAGTTATTTGACGAGGAGCGGCTTTGGGAGCGTTATCAACTGACCCCCCGGCAGATTATCGACCTGAAAGGTTTAATGGGCGATGCCTCGGATAATATCCCGGGAGTTCCGGGAATTGGGGAAAAAACCGCCCTGAAACTTTTATGGGAGTTTAAAAATATCGAAAATGTTTTGGCTAACCGTGATAAAATCTCCGGGAAAAAGTTAGCGCACTGTTTGGAGGTTTATGCCGACCAGGCCATGCTCAGCAAACGTTTGGCGACGATGATTACGGATACCCCGGTAGAATTTACCTTGGAGGAATGCGCTTATAAGCAGCCCCAAAGCGCCGCTGTTTTAGGGGTTTTGCATAAGTATTCCTTACGTAATGTGGAACGTCTTTGGCGGGAGCGCTATGGCGGGAATCTGGCTATTGAGGATGACGGCGGGATTAATCCTCCGGAAACAACCGGGAGTGTTGATTCAGTTGTAAATAAGCTTGCGACACGGAGCAAAGAACATCAGCCCCGGCCTTTTAGTTTCGGAACTGCTGAATTATGGGGTCCAAGGGGAGATCAGACCAAGGGTGATGCTCAGTTTGCTGCTGATTGGCCGGAAAGAAGCCTGAGAGAAGAGGAATGGCTGGAGCAATTCCAGAAGTGGCGCACACCGGAAACAGTTATTGTCCTGGCTTATCGTTTCCTGGGCAATAATCCGGAGCAAAGGCGCTGGCAGGAATGGGCAATCGCTGCCGCCGGAGAAGTTTTTGCTTTTGCCAGGGAAACAATTTCCCCAGCCGTTGAGCAGGCCTTTTATGAATTGTTGTCTGATCCGGGTGTCCGCAAGATTGTTGCGGACAGCAAAGAGCTTTATACAATACTCGCCGCCGAGAAGATAGCGCTTAAAGGGATTGCGCTGGACCTGGGCCTGGCTGCTTATTTGCTTAATTCCGCCCGGACGAAATTTGACCCCTGGGAACTGGTCAGGACCTATTATTCCGATCAATTGCCCTTAGTGAGTACAGCCCAGGAGGCGGCGGCTTTAGCCCAGGTTGTTCCCCGCTATGTTGCGGAAATTAATGAGCTGGGCCTGGCAGATTTGCTGCGTGATGTAGAACAGCCTCTGGCCCTGCTGCTGGCGAAGATGGAACTGCATGGCATAGCTGTGGACAGTGAACAGTTAAAGGCTTTCGGTCAGGAACTGAAGATTGCCCTCAAAAGCTTGGAACAGGAAATCTACAGTTTGGCGGAGGAACAGTTTAATATTAATTCCTCTCAACAGTTAGGGCAGGTCCTCTTTGAAAAGTTAGGCTTGCCGCCGGCGAAAAAAACCAAAACCGGATACTCGACAGATGCCGAAACTTTGGAGGATTTACGTGCGGCGCATCCGGTTGTGGAAAAGCTTCTGGAATACAGGCAATTAAGCAAATTAATGTCTACATATGTAGACGGCTTACTGGCGCAGGTGCATGAGGGCCGGGTCCATACAACCTTGCAGCAGAAAGTAACAACAACCGGACGTTTATCCAGTACAGAGCCTAATCTGCAGAATATTCCTATCCGCTTGGAATACGGCCGGCAGCTGCGCAAGGTATTCAAGCCGACGGAAAAGGACTGGCTGCTTTTATCGGCGGATTATTCCCAAATTGAGCTGCGTATCTTAGCTCATTATTCCCGGGATGAAGTCCTGTGTGAATCCTTTACCCTGGGGCAGGATGTTCATGCCCGGACAGCGGCGGAAGTTTTTGGGGTACCCATATCAGAGGTGACCCCGGATTTACGGCGGAAGGCCAAAGCTGTTAACTTTGGTTTGATTTATGGCCTGACAGAATTCGGTTTGGCCAGGAATTTGGGGATTCCCCGCAAAGAGGCCGGGTTTTATATCGAGCAATATTTTGCCCGCTACAGCGGCGTAAAACGCTATCTGGAGGAGATCGTCAAACTGGCACAACAGGAGGGCCAGGTGCGGACCCTGATGCAGAGAATGCGCCGGATTCCGGAATTATACAGTTCCAACCGCAACCAGAGGCTTTTTGGGCAGCGCATTGCCATGAACACCCCGATTCAGGGAACAGCCGCCGATATTATGAAGGCAGCGATGCTGTGGGTGGATGAGGGGTTAAAAGATCTTCAGGCCGTAATACTTTTGCAGGTGCATGATGACCTGCTTTTACAGGTAGCCCCTGCGGAGTTGGAAGTTATTGCCGCTATCGTCAAGGATAAGATGGAAAATGCCTTCAAGCTGTCTGTGCCGCTGATCGTTGATTGTAAAGCAGGACCTGACTGGTATGATTTAAAACCTATTTTTAATACGATTTAAAACGTATTATTAAAGAGAAGTATTATTAATACGCTTTAAAATATATTGTTAAAGAGAAGAAATGGGGAAATATTATGCCGGAATTACCGGAAGTAGAGACTATTCGCCGTACTTTGCTGGAGCGGGTTTTGGGTTTAACTATAACCGGAGTTAAGGTCTTATGGCCGCCGGTTGCCCAAAACTGGCAGGATAAGATTTTTGCCGAGGTTGTTAGCGGCAGGAAAATAGAAAGTATTGACCGGCGCGGTAAATACCTGCTTTTTACGCTGGATGAGGGCTGGTCCCTGGTGGCGCACCTGCGGATGACAGGACGGCTGAATTATTATTCCTGCGGGCAGGTCCCCGAGCGGCATACCCATCTTGTTTTTTCCCTTAGTCAAGGGGAATTGCACTTTTCGGATCTCCGGAAATTCGGCAGGATCCAGTTAATCCCTACGGATCTACGTTCCGGTTTCGCCTCGCTGGCTAAGCTTGGCCCTGAGCCCCTGACTCCTGATTTTACGGCGGATATCCTGGGAAAACGTTTGACTGCCAAAAAAACAAATCTCAAGGCGGCCTTGCTTGATCAGAGAGTTTTAGCAGGCCTGGGGAATATTTATACTGATGAAGCCCTGTTCAGGGCGGGCCTGGTGCCGGCAAGAGAGGCTTGTTCCCTTTCCGCTGCCGAAATCCGGAAATTGCACGGGGCGATCAGGGAAGTATTAAAGGCCGGTATTTTGGCGCGCGGGACATCTGTCCGTGATTATCGTGACGCCAATGGCGAGGAAGGGAGTTTTCAGGATTTGCTGCAGGTTTACGGAAGAGGTACCAAACCTTGTCTGCAATGCGGCAGGCCTTTGGAAAAGATGCGTTTGGCCGGAAGAACGACAGTGTTTTGCCGGAATTGTCAAAGCTGATTCCGCTGAATGCTCTCTCGGCAATAGTTGCTTAATCCTTTTTGCAGGAAAATCAAAATTGCCTGAATACATGAATAGTAATGATATATATAATGTAAGGGTGTTTGATAACAATGAGTGTTTTGTCCTGTAGGAACTGTGGGGTTGATGTTGCAGGCGAGCCACTTTTTCGCAATGTAAGTTTTACCTTGGAAGACCGGGAAAAAGTCGGCCTCGTTGGGCCAAACGGGGCTGGCAAGAGTACTTTGCTGCGGGCCTGCCTGGGTGAGGTCCCTTTAGAGAGTGGCGCAGTTAATATAACCCAGTCCTATGGTTTTCTGCCCCAGGACCCGAATCTGGAAGCAAGCGGGACGGTCCGGGAAAGTATGTTGGCGGAACGCTCCGACCTCCTTGCTTTAGGGGAGGAACTACGCAGTCTGGAAGAAAATATGGCCGAAAAACTGATGAACAAGTATGCTTTGCTCAGTGAAAGATTTGAAAGGGAAGGCGGTTATGCCCTCGAGGCCCTGATCCGCAGGATCCTGAACGGCCTCGGTCTGGAGAAGGAAACAAATACTCTTGTCAGTCACCTGAGTGGCGGCCAGAAAACCCGTTTGGCTTTAAGCAAGCTGCTCTTGCGCTCCCCGGTTCTGTTAATCCTGGATGAACCGACAAATCATTTGGATCTAACAGCAATGGAATGGTTGGAGGGATTCCTGCGGGATTATCCCGGGGCAGTTATTATTGTCTCCCATGACCGCTATTTTCTGGATCAGACGGTATCCGGGATTCTCAGCCTGGAGAGCGGGATCTTAAAAACTTACCCGGGAAATTTTTCCGAATACGAACTGCAAAGGGCCCTGGAAGAAAAAACTGTTACCCGGGAGGCGGAAAGGTTAGCGCAAAAAGTTGCCTGCCTGGAAGAATTTATCAGAAGAAATAAAGCAGGTGTAAATTCCCGTCAAGCCCGCAGCCGGGAAACGCAATTGCGGAAACTTGCGCCCTTACAGGCCGGCAAAAGCGGGCAAAACCTGAAATTTTCCGCTCATTCCAGTCCCAGAAGCGGCGACAAGGTATTAAATATAGACGGTTTGAAAATATCCTTCGGGACCCGGGTTCTTTTTCAGGATGTTGAACTAAACCTTGGCCGCGGGGACAGAGTTGCGGTTCTGGGTAAAAACGGTGTGGGGAAAACCAGTTTGCTGAAGGCAATTTTACAGCGTCTCCCCTATGAGGGAAACATCCGCCTGGGCGCTAATGTGGCAATGGCCTACTACTCCCAGGAACACGAGGATTTGCATAATGATTTAAGCGTTATCGGGGAGATCAGAGCGGCTTCAGACCTGAAAGACCCGGAGATCCGTTCTTTGCTGGCCCGTTATGGTTTCCGGGAAGAGGAGGTCTTTAAACCGGTAAAAACCTTGAGCGGCGGCGAAAAAAGCCGCTTGGCCTTAAGCAAGCTTTTTCTCAAGCCCAGTAACCTCTTGCTGCTGGATGAGCCGACAAATCATTTGGATAATGAAACCAGAGAGGTTTTGGAAGACCTCCTGCTGGACTATCAGGGGACAATCCTGGTTGTTTCCCATGACCGTTATTTTTTAGATAAAATAATTAAGAAAATAACCCTGCTTACTCCGGAGGGTTTGAAGATATATGAAGGGAATTATACTGATTATCTGGAAAAACGTTCTCAGGAAAAACATTCGGAAAAATATTCTCCGGAAAAGAACTGTTCCCGGGTTGAAAAGCAGTTTGCCAGGGCTAAAGATGAGCGTGAAAAAGCCAAAAAAAGCCAGCGCGAGCAGAAACGCATCCGGCAAATGGAAACAGAGATTGCTGAACTGGAGTTAAAGCTCAAGGATCTGGAAACAGAATTGGCGGCTTCGGCAGCAGATTATCAGAAGGCTATGGATTTGCATAAAGCGTGTGGAGAAGTCAGGCAAAAACTGGACGAGGCTTTTGAACTCTGGGCGGAGGCCTGTAAATGAGAGAATATACGATTGTCAAGGAATAGATTATTTGTGGAATCAAGTAATTGAAGAGGTGAAGGAGATGTTAACAATCGGGCTTACCGGAGGGATCGGCAGCGGTAAATCCAGTGTTTCACAGTGGTTTAAGGATAAGGGCATTCCGGTTATTGACGCCGACAAAATTGTCCATAGCCTTCTCGATGGGGATCAAGAGGCGATTACGGAGTTGGTTAATGAATTCGGTCCGGAAATTTTGGATGAAACAGGAGAAAAAATAAACCGGCGTGTTCTCGGTGCCAAGGTATTTGGAGATGAGCAGGCCCGGCGCAGGCTGGAACAAATAATCCAGCCCCGGGTCAACTCGACTATGGCCCAAGAACGGGATAATCTGGAAAAACAGGGGTTTACCCTTTGTGTTTGGGATGCGCCTTTACTTATTGAGGGAGGGCTCCGGAAAGCTGTTGATCAGGTTTGGGTGGTCTGGGTTCCTCAAGAGGTGCAGATTGAACGGGTTTTCGGCAGGGACAAACTGAGCAAAACCGAAATCCTTGACCGCATTTTGGCGCAAATGCCTCTGGATGAAAAAATAAAACTTTCTGATGTTGTTGTGGATAATTCCGGAAGCTGGGAGCAAACCTTAGCTCAATTAGAGCGCTATTTTCAAGAATTTTTAATCTTTGAACACGTGAATCCTAATCCTGCCCCTGAAAACCGGGGTCTTGGCAACGGTTAAATATTTATATATCAGGACTAATCTGCTATCCCCAAAATACATTTTATTAAAGAAACAAAATTATGGGATCAACAGGATTATGAGATCAACAGGATTATGCCGGCAGCAGTTAATTTTTATCAAAAACTTTCTGGGGGTTAAGGATTTGCCGAGGTATAAGAAAAAGAAGTTCAGGGCCAGGGTTTTGCTGAGAAGAATAATATTTTTTGCTCTAATCGGATTTGTGTTATTTTGGGGTATCGAACAGACACCGGTTTTTCAAAGGTTCATTTATCCGTATCCTTACCGGACGCTAATCGAAAAATATGCTTATTCTTCCGGGCTGGATCCTTTGCTTGTAGTTTCTGTAATGCGGGAAGAAAGCAAGTTTTTGCCACGATCAGAATCCCCCAAAGGGGCTGTAGGTTTGATGCAATTAATGCCGAGTACTGCCCAGGCGATTGCCAAGGGACTGGGAGATACGGATTACAATGATGAGGACCTGGTAAATCCCGAAAAAAATATTCAGTACGGAACCTGGTATTTAGCGGACCTTAAGAAAGAATTTAATGATCCTGTCCTGATCCTGGCCGCTTATAATGGGGGCCGGGGACGGGTCAAGGAATGGCTGGATAATAAGCAAATTAATCCTTCACAAGTGCGGCAGCAAGATATCCCTTATGAAGAAACACGCCAATATGTGGAAAGGGTTTTAAAAAGTTATCAAAAATACAGCAAGCTTTATCCTGCTGAGGTTATTGAGAATTAAACACGCCCGTTCCCATAGGGACATGATTGAACCGTAGGCAGTTT